>JACPLA010000042.1 GCA_016186715.1 Ignavibacteriales bacterium
GTGTACTTGTAACTTCATGTGGAATAAGAAGAAAGCTTAAGCCAATCAGTCCCATTGTAAACATCCAGAGACTTATTATGCTTATGAATACTCTTCCCGGTCTGTTAGAATTCTTTTTCCTCGACTCCTGAAATTTCAGAGCGCGAAATTTTTCCTCGCATGCCGTAATCACAATCGTTATCAACCTTCGTGAAGTGTTCTGATTCCCAGTTTTTTCATCCGATACCGTAGGGTGTCTTCCGTAATCTTCAAGAACCGTGCAGCTCGGCTTTGATTGAATTCAAACTTCTTTAACACTCGCTCGAGTATCCGCTTTTCGATCAGTTCCATTGACCGATCCAACGCAAAATCAATTCCAGCATCGATTCGCTCAAGCATGCTATTTAATTCCGACTGCTCATCGATCAGACTCTCTGGGAGCATGAATCTCTCTTTGTCATCAGACAGCATCATCGCCTGCTCCACAAAAGTCTTAAGCTCTTGGACATTTCCCTTCCAATCTTTTCGAACCAAAATGCTAATGGCGTTGACGTCAATAACCACCTCACCAAGATCCATCTCCTTTGCGGTTTGGTTCACAAAGTACTCGATGAGTTCTGGAATGTCCTCCTGACGATCACGTAACGAGGGCATCTCAATCGTATCCCAACTCTTTACCAGCGCCTTGAAGTCACTCAAGAGTCTACCTTCCTTGACAAGCTCTTTGACTCTTCCATTCAGAAGTACAATAAGCCGAAGAACATATTGTTTTTCCAGTATCCCGTTAATCAAATCAACCACAACGTTCTGCGCCGGAAGAGTGGATCGGTCAAGCTCGTCCAGAATCAACGTTGCTCCAGCCGAAAGATCGAAATTTCCATGACCTGACGTGGTTGGGTTAACAAACCGTCTCTTGGACAGAATGGCACGAACAATCGATCTGAGTTTTAGTTCATCGACTGTCGCCAGGTTCAGGAGCGCAAATGGCTCTGCAGAATGCGAACTTTGTAGATGTATGCATTCCGCCACAACGCTCTTCCCCGTCCCCGGTTCACCCGTAATAATAACATTTGCACCGGAACGTGCGAGGGAATCGACCTTCTTTCTGACGCTCTGGATGGCCTTGCTGTCACCAATAAGTTGTTTCAAGGAAGCGCTCCCCATAAAGGAATTGAAGAATCCCACCAAAGATATGCCCCCAAAGCGGTGTATCCCCGAATAAAGTAGAGGAAATTGCAACAAGTGTCAAGAGTACGGCTCGATGCCCCCCTGCCACTGCGGGAAGACTATTCCACCTTCTCCGCCCCCAATTCCCGAATCAGGGCCGTAATCACCGGGTGCTCCGGGGTAGAGACATCCGCTAACTGCGTGGAAGTGTTCTCCGATGAGGCTGGATCCCCGACGGGCATAGTGAGGCCGACGAGCTCCGATTGAGCCATTGCAGACGGCCGGACGGTCGGCTCAATGTGAACCTGGTATCCGGTCACCTTGCGGAAGGATTCAACAAGAAATTCCCGATTGCGCTTCAGTGTGGATGCGTGATAATCGTCCGGGCAGGCAATCTGGATGGCTCCGTTCGCGACGCTTAAGATCCGGCTGTGATCAAGGCTGGATGCAAGCCCAATCTTTGCCTTCCGCACCTCCCCCACCCATTCCTGCCAGCGGGCGTAGGCGTCCTCGGCTGAAATCGACGTAAAGGCTGATGATGCACCCTGCAAATCCCGGTTGGCTGTGAGATAGGGAGCCTCGGAGCGTGAGGGCCCGTGAGAAGTAACATCGGGGCGTGGGAGCGTGGAAGATGGATTCGTATATGCAGCTCTCGCCACAACCGCGCCTGCAGCACTCCGCAGCGGCCCCGCATTTACCGTGCCGACGACTTTGACCTCCGTCTGCGACGAGTCACGCGATTCGTTTGACTTGCTGTGACTATTTGATCCCTCAAGTCTTTTTTTTAACTCGTCGATCTGCTGAAGCAGCTCCCGAAGATGCACCGAGCTCTCCATGGCGATCATTTGCAGCAACCCCGCCTCCAGCTTGTACCGCGGCTGCGATGCCCAGCGGATCGATTGCTCCAGATCATTGGCAGCCTTGGTCAGACGAAGTAGATCGGCCTCGTTCCAGCGCACGGACTCTTCCTTGTACTGAGTACGATAATGATCAGTCGTCTCTACCAGTTGCGTCGAACCCGTCGACAGGACGACAAGAAGGTTCCTGAAGTGCTCGGCCAGTCCACCGACAAACTCGCGCAGGTCATAACCCGATTGAATGATCTCGTCAACAACTTCGATGCCGCCCCGTTGGTTTTTCTCCCTCATCAGAGACGTAATCCTGAAATAAACCTCCAGGTCAACGACATTCAGCGTCTTGCGCGCATCCTCCGTTGAAATCTTATTTCCGCAGAAGGACCGGATCTGATCGAAGATACTCTGCGCATCCCGAAGAGAGCCGTCTCCCTTCTTGGCGATAATCATCAGGGCGTCATCGTCAATCGTCACACTTTCTTCCTTTGCGATGAAACGGAGCCGAGACGTGATCTCATCGATCGAAATCCTTCTGAAGTCGAACCGCTGGCACCGCGAAAGAATCGTGGCGGGAACCTTGTGGACTTCGGTCGTCGCAAAGACAAAAATAACGTGTGCAGGGGGTTCTTCCAGCGTCTTAAGAAGCGCGTTGAACGCCTCTTTCGTCAGCATGTGAACTTCATCGATGATGTAGATTCTGTATTTTCCCCGCGTCGGAGTATATCGAACCGATTCACGGAGGTTTCTGATTTCTTCCACCCCGCGGTTCGACGCCCCGTCGATTTCGATGACATCCAGACTCCGGCCGTCAGTAATTTCCTTGCAGACGTCACACGTGTTATCGGGATTAAATTCTCTCGGCGAGAGACAGTTGAGGGCTTTTGCAAGGATACGGGCTGTTGTTGTCTTTCCGCATCCGCGCTGCCCGCTGAAGATATATGCATGAGCCACACGACCCCCGGCGATTGCGTTCCGAAGGGTCGTCGTCACGTGTGACTGACCGACGACGTCTTCAAAGACCATGGGGCGCCATTTGCGCGCAGTAACCTGGTAACTCATGGGATGAAATCGTAGGGTCCAGAGTGAGACATGGGTGAAAAGTGAAACGTGAAATGTGAAATGTGAAATGTGAAATGACAGCGCTTGCTGGTTGCCACTCAATAAGTTAGCAAGCTCTGACTAAAAAGCAATTTTGTTGCTCACCAGCAAAACCTAGGCAGAAAACACGTATTTCAGGGCCTCTTGAATGGTTCCAACAGGGACGATTTTCAGCCCTTGTTTGGTCTTTTCCTGGATCTCAGCAAGATCTTTGACGTTTTCGCTCGGAATCAGAACTATCCTGATGCCACTCCTTTGAGCTGCCAGCAATTTCTCATTGAGACCCCCGATCGGCAGGATAATCCCTCGCAGGGTGATTTCGCCCGTCATGGCAACATCGTTGCGCGCTTTCCGCCCGCTGGCGGCCGAAACAATCGCCATCGCCATGGTAACGCCGGCCGACGGACCGTCCTTCGGAATTGATCCTTCGGGCAAGTGAATATGAATCTCTTTTCCTTTGTAGAAATCTTGGGGCACTTTCAGTTTCGATGCATTTGCGCGGATGTAACTCAACGCAGCCTGAGCCGACTCCTTCATCACATCGCCCAGTTGGCCCGTGAGCGTGAGTTTCTCCGTCCCGCGCATGATCGTCACATCGACATTCAGAATATCGCCCCCGACACTCGTCCATGCCAGGCCGGTTACCGATCCGACCCTTCTCTCTCGATCTGCAGCTTTCTTCCGAAACTTGGGCACCCCAAGATATTGCTCAATACGGTCTGCGGTCACGGAAACCGACTTCTTGACCTTCTTTGCCGACCCATTTTTCGAAAGCACAATCTCCTTCGCCACTTTTCGACAGATCGATGCGATTTCCCTCTCCAGATTCCTTACGCCCGCCTCCCGCGTGTACTCGTTAATGACCCGGGCAATGGATTCATCCTCGATGGTCACGGTTTTCGCTTCGAGACCATGCGCCTTGAGCTGTTTCGGGATAATATGTCTCTTCGCAATCTCTTTCTTGTCGTGGTCTAAATAACCAGGCAGCTCAATGATCTCCATCCGGTCTTGAAGCGGAAGCGGAATATTGTATCGTACGTTCGCCGTGGTGATGAACATGACTTTTGAAAGATCGTAATCAACGTCAAGGTAGTGATCGTTGAATGTGTTGTTCTGTTCGGGGTCGAGAACCTCCAGCATTGCTGATGACGGATCGCCGCGGAAGTCCATGCTCATTTTGTCGACCTCGTCCAGCAACATCAGTGGGTTCACGACGCCGGCCCGTTTCATCGATTGGATAATCTTTCCGGGCATCGAACCGATGTAAGTTCTCCGGTGACCGCGGATTTCCGCTTCATCCCGCACTCCGCCCAACGAAATCCGAACCAGCTTTCGCCCAAGGGCCCGCGCAATAGACTTGGCCAGGGAGGTCTTTCCAACACCGGGCGGTCCCACGAAGCAGAGGATCTGCCCCTTCATGGACCGAACAAGATTCAAGACGGCGATGTATTCGAGAATTCTTTCCTTGGGTCTTTCTAATCCAAAGTGGTCCTCGTCCAGAATTTCCTTGACATGTTTCACGTCAAGGTTGTCTTTCGTCCTCTTGCTCCAGGGCACCCCTACAAGCCAGTCAAGGTAGTTACGCGTCACAGTGAACTCGGGCGACATCGAGGGAGTCTTTTTGAGCTTGTTAAATTCCTCTATCGCCTTCTCCTCCACCTCTTTCGGCATTTTTGCCTGGCGAATTTGTTCCTTCACCTTCGAAAGCTCTGGCGACGCCTCGTCCTCTCCCAATTCATCCTGTAAAATCCGAATTTGCTCCTGGATGAAGAACTTACGCTGTGACTTCTGGATATTGTCCTGGACCTTTGTATCGATTTCCTTTTCGATTTTGAGGATATCGATTTCGGTCGTCAGGAGCTTGGACAGTTCATACAGCTGCTCACGAAGGCTTTGGAGCTCAAGAACCCGTTGCTTCGCGTCCACACTCTGGACAAGGTTCGATGCCATGTAGTACAGCCGGCGCTGGGGCTCCTTGATGCCGTCAAACGCTATTAGGATTTCCGGGGCAATGTTCCGGCTGAGCCGGACATATTCGCTAAAAAGCGTTGTGGCGTGCCGGACCAAGGCATCGATTTCCCGGCCTTCGGGAACTTTTGCCCTGTTGATGACTATTTCGGCTTCTAGAAACGCCTGATTCGGAACGAATCGCTTGATGCTTGCCTGAACCACTCCATCGACAAGGATCTTCATTAATCCGTTGGGGAGTTTCAACATCTGGATGATCTTGGCGGCTGTCCCGTGATGGTAGACATCCTCAGTTGTTGGTTCGTCAGTTGTGGGATTTTTCTGAGCAACAAGGAGAATGTTTTTTCCTCTCTGAAGGGCCTCGTTTGCAGCACGGAGGGAGCTCTCCCTCCCCACCAGGACGGGAAAGATCATATAAGGAAAGACAACAACGTCGCGAAGCGGAAGTACGGGAAGGACGGTCGGGATGTTCTCGATCGTTTCAATACTTTGGTTTCCAAGCTTAATTGGTGTCTCACTCATCGGTCTCTCTCAACCTCTGTACTCATGCAAATTGAAGCGGCAACCGACAAGGTCTGCCGGCAAAGCTTAAAAATGTACCTATTAATGGCTGGAGAATCAAGGTTGTGCCATTCTTATGGAGCTCTCTGCTCCTAGGAAATCGCATTATTGAGAAATCTGACCAGGGGTGTTGCCGTCGCAAAAGCCCTTGCAATCTCCCGCGTAAATCTCGGCGAGTAACAACGGCTCACCGGCCACGAGATGCCGACAAAAAACTGCTTGTACCTGAGCCAGTCTGCCATCGGGTGATCGGCGCCGTATCCTTGCGGAACTCTCCTCAGTTGGTCTCCCTCAAGTTCGCCAAACATTCTTCTGAGCCTGGGGTCTCTAACAAGCCTCAGGAATTCAGAGTCCCGGTTTGCAATCCCGGCGCGAATTTTCTTTACCTGTTCACCCAGGGGCATGTAAATTCCTGCTCCAACGAAAACTTCCCCCGGCTCGATGTGTAGGTAATAACCGGATCCTTCCGTCCCCTTCGGCTTTCCACGCACGACAAAATGCGCAGCAACATGTGTCTTGTAGGGACTTTTGTCTTTGCTAAATCTCACATCACGATAGATACGAAACATCGACCTCTTAGGGTTCACATCAAATTCGGGAGCAAATTCCCGAAAGGGGGTCTGGAGGGAAGCGATCAGGCTTTGAAACGGTAGTTTGACATAAGTCTCGTAGTTATCCTTGTGTTTGCTGAACCATTCTTTCCGGTTATTCCGTTTCAATTGCCGGAGAAAGGTTACCCCCCGCCTGGGGAACCCTTCAAAGGGCGGATAGAACTCAAGATCGAACTTCGGGTGGTTCATTATTGATCATCCTTGACTATCATGTTCTTTCCCTTCAATCGCATCCCGGACAAAGCCCTCCGATTCTTTCAATCTCCGCCGGGCCTCCTTCCGATCCACGCCTGCCTTAATCATCACAAGGGCGGTCTTAACGTGGCCGCCAGCCTGATCCAAGAAGGCGGACGCCTCTTCATAATTCACTCCAGCAATTGTCATGACAACCCGCTTCGCCCGCTCCTTTAGCTTCAAATTGGTCATTTGCAGGTCGATCATCATATTCTCATAGACCTTGCCTAACTGAATCATTGCCGTCGTTGTAATCATGTTGAGGACGAGTTTCTGCGCCGTTCCCGATTTCATACGGGTCGAGCCCATCACGATTTCGGGACCAACCTCAGGACAGACTGCCACATCAACTGATTTGGCCAATTCGGTAAATTCCTGCGAATACAGTCTGGTTCTTGGGTTGGTCGTGACATAAAGAGTCTTTGCTCCCCGTGCCTTTGCCCTTTTAACCGCACCTACGACGTAAGGTGTGCGAAGGCTTGCGGCGATTCCACAAACCACGTCATTCCGTCCAACCTTCTTCTGATCCACATCGCGTGCGCCGTTTTCTTCTTTATCTTCGGCACCCTCCTGGGCCTTGAACATTGCCTCCTCTCCCCCGGCAATCATTCCCTGAACCATTTCCGGATCCGTTCCAAAGGTCGGAGGACACTCCACAGCATCCAGAACACCGAGTCTCCCACTCGTCCCCGCTCCCGCATAGATGAGTCGTCCCCCATCTTTGAAAGCTTGTACCACAATCCGGACGGCTTGCACGAGGTACGGGATTTCCTGTGCGACGGCGTCTGCAATCTTCTTATCCTCGGCATTAATGATTCTCAGAATTTCCGGAATGGACTTGGCATCGATTTCCATGCTTGCCGGGTTCCTCTGTTCCGTCGTAAGGTTCCTAAGCTGTTCGAAGAGATCCTTTGTGCTTGACACTCGGGGGTGTTCCTTTGTGTATTGTCTATGTTTGTCGGAATTCAACGACGATCAGTTTTTTTTCCGCCAACATCATTCTTTCGGATCCTTGGAAGGCCAAGTCGGAAACGTGAACAGCGCGCACCAGTTTGCTCTCCTCTATTTTCCCAATTTCCTCTTCGACCGGTCCGCCTTTGTACGCAACCAAACTTTTCCGTGGAATCAGTTTCTTCTTTCTTGCCGGGGGAGGTTCCTCATCCAGCCCCTCTGATCTCAGCTTCAAAAACGGAACCGAGAGATGAACCAGCTCGTGGAGTGGCGCGACTCCTCTTGCAAGAACATAGTCGAAACTTCCGGTATGTTCCGTCTCTCTGCCAAGCGCCTCCGCTCGGCCCCAGGTTGCTTCTGCCTGAGAAAGCTGAAGTTCCATAATCATGGACTTCACGGCATCGACTTTTTTTTTCGTTGAGTCGACCATCATCATCGACACTGTCGGGAGGAGAATTTTCAGCGGGATCCCCGGCAGGCCCCCCCCTGTGCCAAGATCGAGGATTCTGGCCCCGTCCGGCACCGCGTATTTGAACAGCAGAGAAAGCGAATGAAGGACATGGCTTCCCCAAACATTCTCTTCGTCCCGTCGTGAAATAAGGTTAATCTCCCTGTTCCACTTTAAGAGCAAACTGACGTATCGACCCAGTTGTCTCAGCTGATCATCGGAACACGAAAGGCTGTTGCGAAGGAACACTGTCCGAATCCATATTTCCGGTTGCTCGGCGTGGCCTGTAAGTTCCACGTGAAACTATCTCTTTAGATAGACCATCAGCACAGAAATGTCCGAAGGAGTCACTCCGCTTATGCGGGAGGCCTGTCCGACTGACTCCGGGCGAACCTTCGTCAGCTTCTCTCTCCCTTCCACCGAAAGAGACCTGATTCTCTTAAAATCGAGATCGCGCGGGATTTCCCGAGATTCATAGCTCTCGAACCGCTCGATTTGCTCGCTCTGCCGGACAATATAGCCTTCGTACTTTACCTCAATCTCTATTTGCTGAATTACCTCCTGTGTTAACCCGTTTTCCTCTGCACACAGAGACTGAACAAAAGCTTGACTGTGTACGGCGGGAATTTTAAACAGTTCAGAAAGCACGGTTCTTGGTCGTTTCAGAATCCGCGAGATCCTTTCCTTCTCAACCAGCCGCTCGCCTCCAGCCGTTCCCAAATAGCCGTTGACATCATCTGGTCGTACGGAGAACACATTCACAAAAGTCTGTCCCTCTTTTATGAGCTTTTCCTTCCTTAGGAGTCGTCGATACACTGGATCGCTGATCAGGCCGAGCCGGTGACCGTGCGCCATCAACCGTCGATCGGCGTTATCCTGACGAAGAAGAAGCCGGTGTTCGGCCCGCGACGTGAACATACGGTACGGCTCATCCGTGCTCTTGTTCACGAGATCGTCAATGAGAACCCCAACGTAGGCTTCCGAGCGCTTGAGTATGAAGGGGTCTCTGTTCCTGATTCGCAGCGCTGCATTGATTCCTGCAATAATGCCTTGAGCGGCGGCCTCCTCGTATCCGGAAGTCCCGTTCACTTGTCCCGCAAAGAAGAGGCCTTGGACAAGCTTCGTCTCAAGGGTCAACTTAACCTGATGCGGCGGGAAGAAATCGTACTCCACGGCATACCCTGGCCTTATCATCGTGACGTTTTCTAGCCCCGGGATCGTCTGCAGTCCTGCAAGCTGAACATCCTGGGGAAGGCTCGTGGAAAACCCGTTGACATACACGACCTCTGTATCATAGCCTTCGGGTTCCAGAAATACCTGGTGACGCTCCTTGTCGGCGAACCGGTTGATCTTATCTTCGATCGACGGGCAATAGCGTGGACCCACCCCCTTGATCCTGCCGGTGAACATTGGCGAACGGTCAAAACCCTTTCTCAAGGCCGCGTGGGTCGCAGTCGTTGTGTGAGTCAAGTACATGGGAATGAGGCGATTTGTAATTCGCTCGGTCTGAAAAGAGAATGGCTGGGGGCTTGGATCGCTTTCCTGTGGCTCTGTTTTCGAAAAATCAATGGATTTTAAGTCGACTCGGGGTGGAGTTCCCGTTTTCAGCCTCCCGCTCACAAATCCAAGGCGCTCAAGACGTTCTGTGATTCCGCTTGAAGCGGGTTCCTCATAACGACCCCCCGCTTTCTGCCTTAGGCCTGTGTGCATGACCGCCCTCATAAAGGTTCCCGCACACAGGACGAGGGCGGCACATCCGATTTTATTTTCTTTTCCAGTCGTAATTCCAAGGATCTTAAACCCTTCAGAGAATCTGTCTTCCTCGACATGGAGATCTGTCAGAGAATCTTCAAGGATCGAGAGGCCGCTCTGTTTAAAAACCCTCCGTCCTGCCTCTTTAGAATACCAGTCTCGGTCATTCTGACATCTGGGGGACCAAACCGCAGGGCCCTTGGAGCGGTTCAGCATCCTGAACTGGATTCCTGTTGAATCCGCAATCTTCCCCATCTCTCCGCCAAGAGCGTCGACTTCCCGAACAAGGTGACCCTTGGCCGTCCCTCCAATCGCCGGGTTGCAAGACATCCGCCCAATTGCCCCGGCATTCATAGTAATCAGGAGTGTCTCCGCCCCCATTCTCGCAGAGGCCAACGCCGCCTCAATCCCAGCGTGCCCACCTCCCACTACGACAACGTCATAGGATTCCCTTGGAGAGCTCATATTCGCCAGCCACGTTTCACGTGAAACATTGTCTATTTCCCGACGCAGAACCTGGAGAAAATATCGTTGAGAATGTCATCAGTCGTTACTACCCCCGTGATCTCCCCAAGGCTGTCAAGAGCCGCCCTCAGATCAACGGCAACGAATTCGCCGCTCTCCCCGTTCCTCTGGGATTCGATGGCAAGAAGAAGGCTCTCTCGCGCCCTTCTCAGGGCATCATAGTGTCTTGTGTTTGTAACAGTCACACTCATGTCTTCGAAGTGCATTCCCGATTGCATGGCTGTCCGGAAAAGGGCCTCCTCCAAATCCTTGATCCCTTTTCCCGTCAACGCAGACACTTTGACAACCTCGTTTGATTCAATTCTCGCCAAGCTATTTGAGATTTCTCCATTGAGGTTCTCTCCCAGGTCGATCTTGTTCAAAACCAAAATGGCAGGTCTCGACTCTCTCTTCAAATCACGAACAAGCCTTTCTGCCATCGCCAACTCCTCCGCCCCAAGGGGGCGGGAAACATCAAGGACAAGAAGAAGCAAGTCGCTTATTCTGACCTGATCGTGTGACCGCCTGACGCCCTCCTGTTCAATTTGGTCGACGGTCTCTCTCAGCCCGGCTGTGTCAACGACTTTGAACATGAGTCCCTGGATGATAAGATCCTCTTCAATCGTATCCCTCGTGGTTCCAGGAATATCGGTAACAATTGCTCTGTTCTCCCTCAAAAGCGCATTGAGGAGGCTGGATTTGCCCACATTTGGCATCCCCGCCAAGACGACCTTCACACCTTCCCGGTAAAGCCTCCCGGTTTTATATGTCGCGAGGAGCCCCCCGATTTGGGCAACTGCTCCCGTCATCTGTTCTTCGATCTTTTTCTTATCGGCAAACTCAAGGCCATCCTCAACAAAGTCAAGTTCCAACTCAAGGAGCCCTGTGATCTCAATCAGTTTGCTTCGCAGATCCGTGATCCTCTTCGACAGTTCCCCGTTAAGCTGGCGCAAGGAGGCTTTGTGCGACCGGCCCGACTTCGCATGAATAAGATCCGCTACCGCTTCGGCCTGAGAGAGGTCGATCTTCCCGTTGAGAAATGCTCGTTTTGTAAACTCGCCCGGTGCCGCGAGGCGTACGCCTAAGCGGAGGAACGCTTCGAGGATTCTCCGGGTAATGAATACCCCACCGTGACAACTGATTTCGACCACATCTTGACCTGTATAAGACCGCGGTTCCCGAAAGAGCGTTACGACGACGTCATCGATCGTGTGCCCGTCTTGATCGTGAAAGCGGCCAAAATGTGCCGTGTGAGATCGCGCTTTTGCAAGTTTTCCCTTCCCTGAGAATCCTTTTGACGCAAAGGGAATAGCCTCCGGTCCGCTCAAGCGGACCACCGAGATTCCGCCTTCACCGGGTGGGGTCGCAATGGCAACAATGGTATCGTCTGAATGGCCCGTCGGCACAATCGTCCTCCCGTACATTGGGGAATAAATGTACGAAATCGTCAATGGAGAAACAACGAGCTTTGGGAACGTGAAACGGAAGAGTTCGGCCCCATCCCCACAGCAGTGGTTGCCGAAAACGGAAAACTCTAATACGTGAGGAGTCTGGTTAGGTCTTCTTGTTAATGCGTGGAATATCGCCTAGTTTGCCAAAGACACCTCCGCGCCTGGCCTTCTTCGGTTCTGGTTTCCGAAGCGGTTCACCGTCGTGTTGCTTGTTGATAAACATCTGCTGGCCAATCGAGAGGAGATTAAACACAAAGTAATACAGGTTCAATCCCGAGGGAAACCCGTTGAAGAGGAGCGTCATCATCACCGGCATCATCCAGACCATTGCTTTCTGTCGCGGGTCTTTTACCGTCATCTTCTGCTGAATGAAGGTTGTAATCCCCATCAACAGAGCAAGTCCGCTGACCTCCTGAATGCCGAACAGAGGAATGGTAAAGGGAAGTGTGAACAATTTATCAGGAACCGACAGATCGTCAATCCACCAGAAGAACCCCGCTTGTCGTAATTCGATCGCCGCCCGGAAGACATTATAGAGCGCGATCAGTATCGGGAACTGGAGAAGGAGGGGAAGACATCCGCCCGCCGGATTTACTCCGTACTCTCTGTACAGATTCATGATCTGTTGGTTCATCTTCTGCGGGTCGTCTTTGTATTTCGCCCTGATCTCTTCCATCATCGGCTGAAGACCTTGCATCTTCTTCATCGATTTCATGCTCGTCTTCGTCAGGGGGTGAAGAACGACCTTAATAATAATCGCAAAAATTATAAGAACTATCCCCCAGTTCGGGATGATGCTACGGAGGAACGTAAAGACCGGGAGCATCAGGTACACCGAAATGGGGCGAACGAGAAAATCCCACCCCAGGTAAATTACCCTCTCAAGTCCGACATCATACGAAGACAAGACGTTATAGTCGGCCGGTCCGAGGAACAGCTTAAAGTCGGACCGCTCTTCCAATCCGCCCCTAAACGGCATTTCGAGGATCATGCCATACCGCTCGACAGCTCCGTTATCCGGGGCTGCAAATCGTTCCCCCTGCAGATATACCGCCGAGGTGTTAACAGACCCGGGAATGAGGGCGAGGAGAAAGTATTTCGTGTTCATGGCCACCCAGTCAACACCCCCTTGGTGTTCCTGCTTCACGGTCTGACCGACCGATCCGGCGTCGATCTCAATGTGTTCGCCGGCCGCAAATGCATGGGCCGCCGAAAAGGCCGATTCGTCAATGCTGTTTCGCTCGGCATAACGAAGCCCCGACTCCCATGCAAGTTCATATTTAAAGTTTGCCACAACGTCCGATAGTCGAGAAAAGACGAGCTCGAGGCCAATGTCGTAGGAGCCATTTCTGAAACGAAGGATTTTCACCATTTCACCCCCATTCGATGCCGGTAAGACCAAGCGAAGCTCTCGTTCTTCATTTCCCTCAAGGGCGATCTGCCGCCCTGAAGCTCTTGCCTCAAAATAAAGGCTACGAGTCTCTATCAGCCTTCCATCTGCCGACATGAACCTTACGCCAAGATCCCCCTTTGCCTCATAGTCCACGACTTGAACCGGATTACCATCCCACGACTTGAATTTCTTAAGCTCCCATTCCTTGATCAAACCGCCTTTCGAGGTGATGGTTGCCTTGTAAAGGTCCGTCTCAATCGTAATGAGCTGTTCCTTCCCCTGGGCCCGGGCGGAAAAATAGCGTCCAAATCGGTCCTGGCTTGGTAAATCTGTTGCTTTTGGGGGTTCGACCGTCGGTTCTTTTGGAGCAGCAACCGTGTCACTCAACACTGTCTGCGGCTCGGTTGGTACCGGCGGGGTGGGGGAATTCAAATACATCCACGCCATGAGAATCATAAAGATCAGGACGAAACCAAGCGTTGCCTGACGATCCATTCTTCACTTATCCTTTTCGGGTAGAGGTCCTTGGCTCCGGCACGGGATCATAGCCCTCATGTCGGCTAAGCGGATGGCACCGGGCGAGCCGGCGAATCGCAAGAACTAGCCCTTTCGCGGAGCCGTGTTTTTCGACAGCTTCAATGGTATATTCAGAACAGGAGGGATAGTAACGGCAATGATTAAACGCCATGATCGGCGAGAGAAGGGTTTGGTACGCCTTAATGAATCTAATGATGGCCTGTTTCATTGTTGTCGCATCCTTTTCTGGAGCTGTTGCAACCCTCCAATCACGTCTTTCTCAAGGGCATGAAAATCAATGTGGTTTGGCTTTTGGGCTGCCGGTCCCGTGTACATGAGGATAACATCTACTGTAACGACGCTTTGAAGCAACTTCGAATTAAGCCTGTATGCCTCTCTTAGGCACCTTTTCACATGATTGCGCTGCGCGGCACCCCTGATGGTCCGTGAAACGGAGAACCCCACCCGGGAAGGGTACGATCGATCAACGGGGGAATAGAAGAGTTTCAGCGAGCCGCACGTAATCACCTTGCCGTGAGTCAAGACTTCGGCAAATGCCTTATATCCTCTCAGAATATGCTCTTTGGGGAGTCGAAACACCGCAAGACCGGGGGCTTAACGCTCCTCGCTGACGGACAGTTTGTGACGTCCTTTTGCGCGACGGCGGTTCAGGACTTTGCGACCGTTTTTCGACGCCATCCTGGCACGGAATCCGTGGGTGTTTCTCCGTTTACGCTTGTGAGGCTGGTATGTTCGTTTCATGGTCTCTCCGATTTCACATTGAGTTTTTCAAGATACGAAAAAACGCGAGGAGATTCAACAATTCTTGGCTTTCTCCGTTCCTTGCATAACGAAAATCCTCATTTTGTAATTTTTCCCCTTGCATACAGGCAACCTCGTCGCTATAATAACAACCCTGCCTATGACTCAACCGGGTTGTTGATAAATTGTGGGCAACTTTTCCGGGCGGCAGATAAGGCTACTCGTATCTTAAAGGGAACGGCTTTTTCGCAACCAGCTCTATGTTGATAATCTTGTGCGCCCTACGCTGATTTCGCTCGTTACGCCAACACTCTTATTCTTTTCACTTCATGTGAAAAGTCGAAAGATCCAACTAACTCCAGCGCTTTGAGTTTTCCACTCTGTTGACAGTTGTGTGTATAACTTGGTGGTGTTGTGTTCTCCCCAACTGAAAAAATTTTTGATTTCTTCTCATGAGTCTTCAAAACGATGTTGGCACGCCCATCGAGACCCTTGAAGGGGGCCTTCCTCGCGTGTGGGCAAACTGTCTTGCAAAAATCCAAGAAGAGGTCAGCAGCCTGAGCTTCAAGACCTGGTTTCAGCCGATTGTTCCGGTGAAGCTCGACGGTGCCGATATTACAATCAAGGTCCCCAGTCAGTTCTTCTATGACTGGCTCGAGGGGCATTACAGCTCCCTCATCCGGTCTGCGCTTACCAGCGTCCTTGGAGAAACGGCAAAGCTTTACTATTCCATCGCTTCTGAGGAGGCTCAGGATCTTCTTGTTGAGGCCTCCAGCCCCTTGCCGAAACCCCAGCCCCCGTCGGGAAACCGCCAGCAGCAGTTCCCGGTCCGAATCAGCGAACGCATCTCGGCCATCCAAAGCAATCTTAACCCACGATATACCTTTGACAACTTCATTAAGGGTGACAGCAACCAGCTTGCCCGCGCCGCAGCCATGGCCGTCGCAAATAACCCGGGCGGTACATCATTCAACCCGCTCGTGATTTATGGCGGAACCGGCCTGGGGAAAACTCACCTGATGCATGCGCTTGGAAATTACGCTCTCACGACTGGAAAGGCCTCCCGGGCGGTCTATATCTCCAGTGAGAAATTCACAATTGACTTTGTTGAGGCAATTCAGGCCGATCGGGTGAACGAATTTTCCCTTTTCTATCGCTCAGTCGACCTCCTTATTGTTGACGACATCCAGTTCTTCTCCGGAAAGGAGAAAACACAGGACAACTTCTTTCATACATTCAACACGCTCTACCAGCTCGGAAAACAGATCGTTCTTTCATCCGACGTGCCCCCAAAGGAGCTGAAGGGTCTCGATGATCGTCTTATCTCCCGGTTCCAGTGCGGGCTCACCGCTGACGTCCAGCCGCCTGATCTCGAAACCAGAATAGCCATTTTAGGCAAGAAGAGCGAGGAAAATGGTCTTGACTTGCCGCAGGATGTCATCGATTTCATTGCTGCCAATGTTACCAGCAACATCCGTGAGCTGGAGGGGTGTCTTATCAGCCTCTTTGCCCGCGCGTCTCTCGAGAATCGGGAAATCAACGTTGACCTTGCCAAAGACGTGCTTCGCGTCGTAGTGAACGAGCTGAAAAACCCCATTTCTATTGAACAAATTCAACGAACCGTCTGCGAATTCTATAACCTTCCCACCGATCTCCTGAGAGCAAAAACCCGGAAACAGGAGGTCGTCATTGCTCGTCAGGTTGCAATGTACCTGTCGAAGGATCTCACAAACTCATCATTAAAAACTATTGGTCTCCATTTTGGCGGCCGTGATCATAGCACCGTTATTCATGCTTATCAAGCCGTTGAAGATCGGATCACTACGGACACCGTTTTCAGACAAAATGTGGATCAATTGAGAAGGCATCTTCGCCTCAATCACGCTTGAATTCGCCTCCCGATTATTTTCTCTCACCCTGGGTTACTCCGGGGTTTTTCATTTCAGCGAGACCCTTTAGTGTTGACAAGACGGACTTTCATTGTGCATGAGCGTTCATGCTCTGTGACGATGTTTATCCAAGTACTCGCCAGCTGAACTTTATTCACGTCGTTGTGAAAAAGTCTCTCCTCTGCTGACATGTTTTCCACAAAACAGAAGGACACAAAAACACACCAGTTTCTGAGATTTTTGCCCTTAATACCATCGTCACACTATTCTTATCAACAGTATCCACGCTCTTACTATAAATCTTCATCTTCTTCTTTCTGTACAGATAAGTAATTGTAATGGAAGGAATTAGGACATTCGTTATTCTTCTGTCTTCTTGTGTCTGGTCTTTTTTTTTCCTAAATTGTTATGCTGACCACCCTCCAATTTTCTCTGCGTAAGGAGCCACTCAATGAAATTCACTGTAGCAAGCAATGAACTTCAGAAGGTTCTTGCGAAAATTATCGGGGTTGTTCCTTCGAAGTCCACACTTCCGATCCTGGAGAATATTCTGTTTGATCTGAAAAACAATACATTGCGCCTTTCTGCTACAGATCTTGAAGTTTCGATGTCCGCGACACTGGATGTTAAAGGATCCGAGGACGGCTCAATAACAGTACCGGCAAAACGGCTTATGGAAACGATCCGGGCCCTCTCAGATGTGACAATTGTATTTTCTGCAGATCTGGCGGCAAACAAGATCAAGATGATCACGGAAACAGGGGAGTACACACTCTTAGGAGAATCGAGTGATGAATTTCCCGCGGTACCGCAGTTTAAAGGTGAAGACGAGATTCAGATCGAGGGCGCGCTCTTACGGCGCATGATAGGAAGAACAAATTTTTCCGTCAGTACCGACGAGCTTCGACCGGCAATGACAGGCGTGCTATTTCAGGTAAATCAGAAAGAATTGCGTGCAGTGGCGACGGATGGGCACCGACTGGTCCGGTTTAAATATGTCGGACTCAAACGGGGACAGGCCAAGAAAGACATCATTATCCCCTCAAAAGCCCTGAATCTGGTGGCCCGAACCTCTGAAGAGGCCCAGAGCACCATCCTTGTGGATACGAACCATGTTCAGTTTTCTTTTGGCGGGACAATTCTGACATCACGTCTCATTGAAGAAAACTACCCAAACTATGAATCGGTGATCCCGCTTGATAACGATAAGACAGTTGTTGTGAACAGGGAGATCCTCCTTGCGTCGGTGCGGAGAGTAGCATTGTACTCGAGTACCACAACTCATCAGGTTCGATTTTCCATTAGGAAGAACGACATGAAAATTGCCGCTGAAGATGTCGACTTCGGCGGTGAGGCGCGGGAAAAAGTTCCTTGTAAGTATGACGGGGAGGAGATCGAAATCGGTTTCAACTCAAATTACATTATTGATATTCTTTCCCACATTGATTCAGACGAAGTCAGCTTCAAGCTCAGCACGCCGATCCGCGCCGCAATTATTTATCCTGCGACCCAAAAAGAGAACGAGGACATCCTAATGCTGGTGATGCCGGTTCGACTGAATGTCTAGCTCGGGAGATGAGAGGATGGGAAGACTGTGATAGCCCCGGTTCGTCGGGGCTATCGCATTCTCGATCACGGGCGTCATGAAACTTGCCAGGGTTGAAATACGGAATTTCCGGAACCACGGATATACAGTTTTGGAAGCCGCGGAAGGGGTCAATGCTATTCTCGGGAATAACGGAGCGGGGAAAACCAATATTATCGAGGCGGTTTCCTACCTCTGTTTGACGAAGAGTTTCTACGCCTCCGGAGACGCAGTTGTTCTGCAGGTCGGCAAGGACGAGTTTGAAATCCAGGGACAATTTGTTGGGGACAAACACTTCCGCTGGAGCATCAACGCCAGGTATGAGACGACCGCAGGCCGTAAGAGCGTTACGATCAACAGTTCCCCCGTTGAAACGCTAGCATCTGTTATCGGTCAGTTTCCAGTGGTTGTTCTCTCGCCAGAGCAGAGCGGAATCACGTTCCGCGCCCCCACAGAACGACGAAAATTTTTGGACCTGGTGATTTCCCAGTCGAGCCGGTTGTATCTGGAACAGCTGTTGGATTTTCGGCGGGTTCTGAGGCAGAGGAACAGGGTTCTACTGCAAGCGAGACTTGCCCGCAGGGATTGTTCGGGGGCACTCGAACCGTGGGATGAAAGCCTTCTTCAGACCGGGCCAAGTCTCGTTCACCGGAGGAATAAGTTCATCCAAGAATTCCTTCCATACTTCGTGAGCACGTACGGACAACTTGCCGGGGATCGGGAAAAGCCGACGATAGCGTACGTTCCATCGATCCCGGGGTCTGACCTTGAGGACATTGAATCGATCCGGGAACGGTTTCGCTTGGAGCTTGGACTTCACGGAGAGGAGGAACGCCGCATGGGAACGACGGTGGTGGGACCTCACCGCGACGAGCTGGAATTTCAGGTCAATGAATTAAACCTCCGGAAGTTCGCGTCACAAGGACAGCACAAGACGTTCCTGATTGCCCTGAAACTTGCCGAGTTTGCGTACCTGAGGGAGTGCTGCCAGGAGACGCCGATTCTTCTGCTGGATGACATCTTCAGCGAACTGGACGAGGGACGGACGCGGCGCCTCTTGGAACTTATGGAGCCCCTGGGCCAGATTTTCATCACGGCGACTGATGAGCGGATATTTCCACAGGGGTTTGACTGGTCCGGGAAGAACCGCAGGATCTTTGTCAAACAAGGAGAGGTTGTTGATGCGGAAAGAGCCGTCTACGCAGAGTAAACCCTTGAAGAATGCACTTGCGGAGCTGGTTCAGAACCTCGGCATTGGAAAGAAACTGCGCGAGTATGATGCCGTTACGCGCTGGGAAGAGGTAGTGGGTGAGCAGATTGCGAAGGTGACGAAAGCCACCAGGATCGATAAAGGAGTGTTGGTGATCAAAGTGAAAAACAGCCCGTGGCGCAACGAACTGACGCTGAGGAAGGGGGAGATTATCCGAAAGATCAATGGCTCGCTCGGGTCGAATATAGTCAACGATATCCGGTTTGTTTAGAATAACCAAGTGAAACAATGAGTCGAAGAACTCAGGTTGAAGGGTCGAAAAAAAACTTGAAGGCAAACAATAAATCTGCACGTTCTGCGCGGAACAACGGAAATGGCGATTATACCGCGGATGACATAACGGTCCTCAAAGGACTGGAGGCGGTCCGCCGGCGCCCTGCGATGTATATCGGAGATGTCAGTGCGCGCGGGCTCCATCATCTGGTGTACGAGGTCGTCGACAACTCGATTGACGAAGCGCTTGCGGGGTATTGCAAGACGATCAAGGTGTTGCTCAACGAGAACGGGTCGGTGACGGTTGAGGACGATGGACGTGGGATTCCCACGGATATGCATCCGGAAGAGAAGCGCTCAGCCCTTGAAGTCGTCATGACTGTGCTTCATGCGGGGGGCAAGTTCGATAAGAACAGCTATAAGGTATCCGGTGGACTTCACGGGGTGGGTGTTTCGGTAGTTAACGCGTTGAGCGATTGGTTGGAAGTGGAGGTGCGGCGGGATGGGAAGGTTTTCTATCAGAAATACAAGAAGGGGGATCCGAGCGCCGCGGTGAAAGTGACGGGGAAGGCCGAGAAGGGAAAGAGCGGAACATTGGTGACCTTTCTCCCGGATGGGTCAATCTTCAAGAACCGTTCTTTCAAGTTCGAGACGCTGGCAGAGCGGCTGCGGGAACTCGCCTTTCTCAATCCCGACGTGACCTTAAGCATCCGTGACCAGCGGTTGACGGAGCCTGAGGAGGAACAATTCCATTTTAAAGGGGGGCTGGTAGAGTTTGTGAAGTACATTGATGCCTCACGGCCCGTGATCACAAAGAAGGTATTCTATGCCAAAGGGGAGGATAAGGACGAAAACGGTCGGGCGGTCGAAGTAGAGGTTGCTCTTCAGTACAACGACCAATACAGCGAGAATATTTTTACCTATGTCAACAATATCAACACGCACGAAGGGGGAACGCATCTTGTGGGGTTCCGCACCGCGCTGACGCGGACCCTGAATAATTTCGGTTTCAGAACCGGGTTGTTGAAGGAGAACGGAATTCAGCTGGTGGGAGACGATTTCCGGGAGGGACTGACTGCGGTGCTGAGCGTGAAGGTGCCCGAGCCGCAGTTTGAAGGTCAAACGAAGACGAAGCTCGGAAACAGCGAGATCAAAAGCATTGTAGAGTCAGTTGTCGGCCCCCAGCTTGCCGACTGGCTTGAACAGAATTCTCCCGATGGGCGCCGCATCATCGAGAAGTCTTTGAAAGCGGCGGAGGCGCGTGAAGCGGCAAGGAAGGCACGGGATCTTACGCGCAGGAAGAATGCTCTGGATTCGGGGGGGCTTCCGGGAAAACTCGCGGACTGTTCCATTGACGACCCCCAGCACTGCGAGTTATATATCGTTGAGGGAGACTCTGCCGGGGGGAGTGCCAAGCAGGGGAGGGACAGAAGATTTCAAGCGATTCTACCGATCAAAGGCAAAATCCTGAATGTTGAGAAATCGCGGATGCACAAGATTCTGGAAAACGAGGAAATCAGGGCAATCTTTACCGCTATCGGAACAGGGGTGGGTGAGGATTTTGACCCCGCGAAGATCCGCTACGGCAAGATCATCCTTATGTGCGACGCCGACGTCGACGGCTCCCACATCCGCACCCTTCTGTTGACGCTTTTCTTCCGCCACATGAAGCCGCTCATCGAGCTCGGGCATGTGTACATTGCGCAGCCGCCCCTGTACAAACTTAAAAAAGGGAAGCAAGAGCTGTACGCGTACGATGAAGACGAACGCGATGAGTTGATCAAGAAGCTGAAGAGCGAGAAGAAGCAGGGGAGAGGGAAAGAGCTAGAAGACTCAGCCGTTCAGGCTGAGGAGGGATCTGTTCTCAGCACGGACGGGATAGTGATGTCCCGGTTCAAAGGCCTTGGAGAAATGAATCCCGGGCAGCTCTGGGCGACGACGATGAATCCCGAGACGCGGACAAATCTTCAAGTCACGATTGAAAACGCGGCTGACGCGGACCGAACATTTTCGATTCTGATGGGAGACGAAGTGGAGCCGCGGAGGGAGTTCATCGAAAAGAATGCAAAGTACGTGAGAAATCTGGATGTTTAGAACATGAACAAAAAGAAGTATAAGACACACATTCTTATTCTCGACGATGATGACCCGGTGCGGGAGATGGCGTTCGAAATTGAATTCCAGCTTTCGTTAACGGCGGCAGAACGCTATGAGATCATGGATAGTCTCGTGAAAGACGTGCTTGAGCTCACAGGTCGCAATGGATATCAAGACGCTCCTGCAATCGTTGCTCGATCATAGTGTAAAATTTCTCGTCATTGGCGCATGGGCACTCCCGGCTTACGGTTACGAGCGCCCAACAAGGGACATTGATATTTTCATAGAGCCAACGGAGAAGAATGCGCGGAATGTGCTCAAGGCATTGTTGGCGATAGGCTATGATGGCGTTCAGGATTTGTCCCTCGACCAGATTCTAAAGAAAAAGATTCTGTTCCGGCAATTTATTCTGCAAACCGACGTTCATCCGTTTGTGAAAGGGACGACGTTTGAGCACGCGTGGGAGAGCAGAGTGGAAACAGAAATCAAGGGGCTTCGGGTTTTCGTGCCTTCATTTGAAACTTTGTTAAGTATGAAGAGAGCCGTGAATAGGGAGCGAGATCAAGAAGATGTTCGGCAGCTGGAGGCACGCCGGAAAGCATTTGGGACAGAACAGAACCCTCAATGATTCGTCAGACTGAATAAAAGGATCGACCAAAACATAAAAAGGATGTTGCTTCTCCATGCCCCAGCTTAACGAAAAAATCGTCCCGGTTGATATCGAAGACGAGATGCGGGGATCGTACATCGATTATTCGATGTCGGTCATTGTTGCGCGCGCGCTCCCGGACGTTCGAGACGGGCTCAAACCGGTGCACCGACGAGTGTTGTTTGGAATGCAGGAGCTGGGTTTAGCGGCGAACCGGCCGTATAAGAAAAGCGCACGGATCGTCGGAGAAGTCCTCGGGAAGTATCATCCCCATGGAGATACGGCCGTTTATGACACCATGGTGCGGATGGCCCAGGAATTTTCGATGCGGTATCCGCTGGTCGACGGACAAGGGAATTTTGGCTCCGTTGACGGAGACTCTCCTGCGGCCATGCGGTACACGGAGGCGCGGCTCTCCCGCATTGCAGAAGAGATACTGAAGGATCTTCAGAAGAATACGGTCAATTTTGCACCCAATTTTGACGACACCCTCAAGGAGCCGACCGTTCTCCCCGCTCTTCTCCCGAACCTGTTGTGTAATGGAACAAGCGGAATCGCTGTTGGGATGGCGACCAACATCCCTCCTCATAATCTCAACGAGGTCATCGACGGGTGTTTTGCTTACATCAAGGATCCGGATGTCAGCAATGAGAAGCTGATGAAACACATCGTTGCGCCCGACTTCCCCACCGGCGGGATTATCTACGGATATGACGGCGTAAAAGAGGCGTACACCAAAGGCCGCGGAAGGCTGTTGGTGCGGGCGAAGGCGAATATCGAAACGGGGAAGAGTGATCGGCAGCGGATCGTTGTGACAGAGTTGCCGTACCTGGTTAACAAGGCGGGTCTCATCGAGAAAATTGCGGATTTAGTCAACGAAAAGAAGATCGAGGATATTTCCGACATCAGGGATGAGTCGGACCGGGATGGGTTGCGGATCGTCCTTGAGCTCAAGCGGGATGCAACGCCGGAGGTCGTCCTGAATAACTTGTACCGGCAGACACAGATGCAGTCAACGTTCGGCGTGATCATGCTGGCCCTGGTAGAGGGTCGGCCGCAGATTCTTATGCTTCGTGATATGATCAAGAACTTCGTCGAGCACCGGAACAACGTCGTGGTGCGCCGTTCCAAGTTCGAGCTCGACGAAGCGGAGCAACGGGCACATATCCTCGAAGGCACCATCATTGCGCTCGACAACATCGATGCCGTAATCAAGCTCATCAAGCAGTCGAAGGACGTGGAGTCCGCCAGGATGGGTCTGATGAAGAAGTTCAAGCTGTCGGAACTCCAAGCCAAAGCAATCCTGGACATGCGGCTGCAAAAACTGACGGGCCTCGAACGGAAGAAGGTCGAAGAGGAATATCGGGAAACGATCAAGCTGATTGAAAAACTGAAAGCAATTCTAAAGTCGAAACAGTTGCAGCTGAAGATCGTCGAGGATGAGCTTCAGGAATTGAAAAAGAAGTACGGTGATCCCAGGCGGACGGAGATTGTCTACAAGGCCGAAGAATTCAGCATCGAAGACATGATTGCAGAAGAGGAGGTGGCGATAACGATCAGCCATCAGGGGTTCATCAAGCGATTTCCCGTCTCCGGCTATCGTCGGCAGGCACGGGGAGGCAAGGGGGTGACGGGAGCGGCAACGCGCGAAGACGATTTCGTTGCGCACGTTTTTGTCGCAAGCACGCATGACTATATCCTCTTCTTCTCTGACAAAGGTCGATGCTATTGGTTGAAGGTCCATGAAATTCCTGAAGGGGGGCGGACTGCGAAAGGGAAGCCGATTGGCAGTTTGATCACAAGGGGAGCCGAGGAGGGAATTGCCGGATTCGTTGCCGTGAAGCAGTTTGACGATCAGCATTATATTCTGATGGTGACGGAACACGGGGTGGTCAAAAAAGTGGTGTTGTCGGAATTCAGCAATCCCCGTCGTAACGGCATTACTGCCATGGGGCTGAAAAAAGATGACAAGCTGAATGATGTAAAGCTCACCGCTGGAAACCAGGACGTGATTATCGGAACGCGATTGGGAATGGCAATCCGCTTTCACGAAAGGGAGGCCAGAGCCATGGGACGAACAGCCGCGGGGGTGAGGGGAATTCGTCTGCGGAAGGGGGACAGGGTGGTTGGGGTTGTGACCCTTCACAGAAACGACACAACGATTCTCGTTGCCACGGAACGGGGTTACGGAAAGAGAAGCGAGGCTGACGAATACCGGGTGAGCCATCGGGGAGGGAAGGGTATTATCACAGTCAAGACATCGGAGAAAACCGGAAAAATGGTTTCGATCCGAGAAGTGACGGATACAGACGATCTTGTCGTCGTAACATCAGGGGGAATGGTGATCCGCCAGCATGCGAGCGATGTCCGTGTTGCGGGACGAAACACACAGGGAGTTCGGCTGATTCGCCTTGAGGAGGGAGATCATGTTGCCGATGTGGCGGTGGTTGTTGCAGAGGAGGAGGAGGAAAGGAAATTGGAGGAGGCTGGGAAGAACGTTCCGCCAAAAGGAACGAGCGGGATGAAGGGGGAGGCAGAGGATCTTGGAAAGAAAACGCAGGTGGAAACCCGGAAGGGAGGGCGACGTCCAGCGACGCCAACCAAAAAATCAAAACGGGGAAGGAAATAGCAGGGCAACAAAGCCCGGATCTTCCGTGTTTTCCCGGGGTCAATCTTTCTTCTTGAAAAGGCCCCTTACCGCGTCCTCCGCCTTCTTCTTCACAGCCTCTTCCTGTTTCTTCTTTTCAGCTTCGATTCTGTCCTCAAGCTCCTTCTTTTTGTTTTCCGCGAGGGCACGTTTCTCATTGAGAATGGATTCATAAGCTCGAAGCCTTCGCAGAACCTCTTCCTTCTTCTGATTCAAGAGGCGCTCCACCTCTTGCCGTTTTTGTGCAATCCGTTGATCCAGCTTTGACTTCAGCTCA
>JACPLA010000043.1 GCA_016186715.1 Ignavibacteriales bacterium
CAACCAAGAAACAACCTTGCGGCTTTGGATGCATCAACCGGGAGCGCAACGAGCTGGAACCCGAATCCGAACGGTCAGATCTATGCGCTTGCTGTGTCGGACTCCGTTCTTTACGTCGGGGGCGGGTTCACCACGATCGGCGGCCAGACGCGGAATGCTCTTGCTGCATTTGACACGTCGACAGGAAACGCAACAAACTGGGATCCGAATCTGGATAGTGATGTTTATGCAATTTCTGTTTCCGGTTCCGCTGTGTACATTGGTGGTGCTTTTACAACCGTCGGTATTCTGGACAGAAGCTATGTCGCCGCGGTTGATGCCTCGACAGGAATTGCAACCAGCTGGGATCCTTCCGCAGACAACTCCGTCAATGCTCTTGCGCTATCAGGTTCGTCGATATATCTTGGTGGAGGTTTTACGAGTGTTGGTGGCCAAACACGACGTCGGCTCGCCGCAGTGGATGCCTCCACGGGAAATGTGACGGCTTGGAATCCTGATGCAAGTGGCACAGTCGATGCACTAGCCGTGTCGGGATCAACCGCCTATGCCGGCGGAGTGTTCACAAGTGTCGGAGGTCAACCTCGTAACAGGATTGCTGCCATCGATGCTGCTACGGGGGAGTTGACAAGTTGGGATCCCAATTCAAACAATGAGGTGGAAACAATTGTCGTTTCGGCCTCTACAGTGTACGTCGGTGGCGCGTTTACCACGATCGACGGCCAGACGCGGAATGCTCTTGCTGCATTTGACACGTCGACAGGAAACGCAACAAGCTGGAATCCGAATCCGCCCGCGGGCAGCACGGTGAGTGACCTTGCTGTACTGGATTCGATTGTGTATGTGAGCGGCTCCTTCAACAGCATTGGCGGACAGACGAGGTACCACCTTGCGGCAATTGATGCTGCAACAGGCAGCGCGACAGACTGGAATCCCGCTCCCCTCGCTGGCGGTTCACAGTTCTATTACGCACTGGCAACATCTGATTCAACACTCTACGTTGGAGGGAATTTCACCACTTTGGGCGGACAAACGAGGAACAGGATCGCCGAACTTGATACGTCGACAGGAAATGCAACAGGTTGGAACCCAAATGCTGACGGAAACGTCAATGCGATCACAGTGTCAGGGTCAACGGTGTACGCGGGAGGAGGATTCACGAATATTGGTGGAGAGACACGGAACGTGATTGCAGCGCTTAACGCGTCCACAGGAAATGCGACGAGCTGGAATCCTGGCGCTGACGTAAATGTCAGTGGTTTGGCAGTATCAGGTTCAACTGTCTACGCCATTGGTAATTTCACGAGTATCGGGGGACAGCCAAGAGCAGGAATTGCCGCCATCGATGCATCGACGGGAAACGCAACAAGCTGGAATCCGAATCCGGATGAGCAAGTGTATACTCTCGCTCTTGATTTTACCAATGCTAGGGTGTACGTAGGCGGTATCTTTCAAAACATCCTTAATGAATACAGTCCCTATCTCGTCGCAATGACAAATCCAGATGATGCCACGCTCCCCGTTACGCTTGTATCGTTCTTCGCTATAACGAAAGGGATGAGCGCGGAACTCAGGTGGAGGACGGAGACGGAGGCGGGGAATTATGGCTTCGAGATCGAGAGAAGAACTGTCTGGATGATGGAAACTGGAGGATGGATGGTGGAAGATGGCAATGAGAGTAAGCAGTATGCTCGTCACTCATCACTCGACACCCATCACCCGAAACACGTCACTCCTCACTCGACACAATGGACCGCTGTCGGCTTTGTCCAGGGATCCGGAACTTCCAGCTCTCCAAGGGAATACTCTTTCCTTGATCAGAACCTGAGTTCCGGCCGCTACGCCTATCGTCTCAAACAAATCGACCACTCGGGCGCATTCACCTATTCCCATGCGGCGGAAGTGGAGATTGGAATTGCTCCCCTTGAGTTGGCGCTGGCACACAGTTATCCGAATCCGTTTAATCCGACAACGACGATCGAGTTTACCCTACCGGCTGATGGCAGAGTCGTGCTTTCGGTGTTCGACGCTCTCGGCCGGCGTGTAGCCAGACTTCTGGACGAAGCGCGGCCTGCGGGAATTCTCCATCAAGTCGTCTTCGATGCATCAGAACTGCCTTCCGGCGTCTACTTTGCCCGACTCCGATTCGGTAATCAGCAAATCGTGAGGAGAATGCTCCTTGCAAAGTGATCGGCTGACAAAAACTGAATGTCACGCCAAAGTTCAGGCGGGGCAGATGGAATCGGACGGCGAATGGCCGAGAGAATCGGTTCATTCCACCAAGAATGGATTGGATATCCGTTTCTTGATGAGGACCGCTGAGATTTTCGGAATTCCCATCGCTCTTACCCGGAAGGAGGCACTGATCGGGGTCGTTGACAGTCTGCTGCGGTCGGGGCGAAAAGGGTGGATTTGTTACGCGAATGTCCACACGCTGAACCTCGCATTGAGCTATCCCTGGTTGCGAAGGTTTTACCGTAGCGCTCTTTTGAACTATTGCGACGGGATGGGCGTAAAACTTGGCGGCCGGCTTCTGGGGATACAAATCCCGGAGCGATTGACACTGCCTGACTTTTTTGATGATCTTTGTCGGAATGCGGAAGAGCGGGGTTATCGATTATTTTTTCTGGGCTCTTCCCAGGAGTCCCTGAAGTCTTGCGTTCAATTATTGAAAAGTAAGTTTCCGCGACTCCTCATCAGCGGATATCATCATGGGTACTTCGATCACAGTGACGGAATAGATGTGATCGCGGCCATCCGAAGAGCAAAACCCCATCTCCTGTTTGTTGGGATGGGCGTACCGGCTCAGGAGAAATGGGTTCTTCGGAATTTCTCTTCCCTGGACGCCAGTCTCATCTGGATGTGCGGCGGGGTCTTTGAGCTGTTGTGCGGCGCCAGATCGAGAGCTCCTCGCTGGATGACGCAGTACGGGTTGGAATGGCTTTACAGACTGCTCCAGGAACCACGGCGATTGTGGAAGCGATATCTCATCGGAAATCCATTCTTCGCGTGCAGGCTCATGAGACAATGGCTCAATCAATATCTTCCGGGTCGGAGCAGGCACGAGGGGACCTCCGCTGACGAAAAACGACATCCCCACCGATTAACCTCTTCAAGGCTTCGTGTCTTTGTGCCTTAGTGGTTTTCTTTGAAGGAGTTACCGACAAAGCACGGGAACACCGGCCCGCAGGAAAACTTTTTTCCCGATTCGGTTGTTCATAGATGCGTCAAAACATCAACACGGAGGGTCGTAGTATGAACTACACAGTCCTGGTTGCACGGATTCTGTTTTCCATGGTGTTCATCGTTAACGGCCTGATGGGGCATTTCGGCAGCCTCGATGCCATGGCGGGCTATGCCGACATGAAAGGCGTTCCGCTCCCGCAGGTTGCCGTCGTCATTACGGGAATCATGATCGTCCTTGGCGGGCTCAGTATTCTTCTTGGGGTCTATGTTCGTGTCGGGGCGCTTCTTCTCGTCTTCTTTCTTGTGCCGACCGCGCTAATTATACACAACTTCTGGACTCTTGAGGATGAAATGGCGCGCATGAATGACATGGCTCATTTCATGAAAGATCTCGCGCTGGCAGGAGCAGCGTTTTTGATCTGGTATTTTGAGCGTAAGGCGGGAACGTTTCCCCTGAGCGTTTCTTTGGAGAAAAAGGTCAAAAGTGAAATGTGAGAAAGCCGGAAGGACAGCCGTGCAGATGAAATCCCCCGAAAGGGGGATTTTTTTTCATAGGCGACGGATTCCATCCGACGCTGGGTAACCTGAGGGAAACTCTGTTACCTCTTTTTGTTATAAAACTTGCCAAGGTGACCGACGACAGGGCTCGAAATTCGACTTGCGGCGGGAAAGCGAAAAGCCCGGAAGCAAACACGGAACGCGGTAGTGTCTGAGTTTACTCTTACTAACCGGCATTTTGCCAGACCTCTGTGTCTTCTCTATGGCTCCCTGTGTGACGCTTTTATAGAAGAAGATTTCACAGAGTGACACAGAGCTTCAAAAGAGAGTTCCACGGAGGTAGGTATCCCCTCGAAAATAAGACACTACCCGGAACGCCGTTTTCTTGACATTCCTTGCACATTTCGATATATTTTATTTGTTAGACCAAGTCAAGTGAAGGACAAGAGATGCAAACACTTACTACGAAACGAAGCCGTCAACGAGACAGAATTTATCAGGTCCTGCGGAGAACCAGAGCGCACCCGACGGCCGAATGGGTATTTGAACGTGTTCGGATACAACTGCCGAGGATTTCCCTCGGAACCGTCTACCGCAACTTGAATATTCTGAAACAACAAGGCAAGATTCGGGAACTCGATTTCGGCGAGACGTCCCGACGGTATGACGCCTTTACCGGTGAACATTATCATTTTGTATGCGAACAGTGCGGGAGCGTCAAGGACCTCGATGTGCCGCTTCAAGATGGCCTTAACGAGCGTGTCCGAAACATCGTTCCAGGAGTTATTCAGTCTCATCGCCTGGACTTCTTCGGCACATGCAACGAGTGTCTCCTGAAAGAATAACCTGCCTGCCTGACCACTGAGGGGCGGTCCGCGACGTCACTCCCCGACAAAGGGAATTTTTTTCTTCGGAGGGAATGACCCGGGGAAGGGGTTGTTACGAGTCGCGTCACTAAAGGCCCGGCAATTCTTCCATTCAACAGCCTCAACGAAGGAGATCCCATGGCTTTGAAAATTGGTGACAAGGCTCCCGAGTTTACGCTTTTTGACACTAACAAGAACCCGAAGTCTCTGAAGGAATTTCTCGGGAAGAAGGTCGTTCTGGCTTTTTATCCCGGCGCCTTCACCGGCGTCTGCACGAAGGAAATGTGCAGCTTGCGGGACAACATGGCAAAACTCAACGAACTCGATGCACAGGTTGTCGGGATCAGCGTCGATGCTCCTGCGGCAAATAAAGCGTTTGCAAGCCAAAACAATCTGCAATTTCCCCTGCTCTCTGATTACACGCGGGCTGTTTCAAGGCAGTACGGCGGTATTCATGAGGATTTCGGCGGACTTACGGGGTATACGGCGGCAAAACGTTCTGTGTTTGTGATCGACAAACAGGGCGCTGTGAGATTCGCATGGATTTCAGAGAACCCGGGCAGAGAACCGGATTACAGCGAAATTACGAAGGCGGTTTCGTCTTTCAACTAGAGATCCGCGCGGATTTCGCGCTCCTATGATTTCTTCCGTTATCCTTATTACTCAATTCCTCTGCCTTTCATTCTGGATCGGCGGTTCTCTCGTCGTGTTGACGATTGTCGGCCCGGAGGTGTTTCGTCGGGACTCAGGTTCTTCCGTACCTGAGTCGGTCATGGCGAGAATTCTGGCCCGCTTCAATACCGCTTTTCTTTTCGCCGCTCTTTTGCTTGCCGCCACTCTCTACGTTCAGCTTGTGTTTCTGTCGAACGTTCTCAGCATCAAACTGAGAATCGCTCTCAGTCTGGTCATCCTCGCGGTTCTGCTTGGAACATACGTGCGCGTAGCGCTTGCGCCTCGAGGAAAACGCACAATGGCCGGAACAGAGAAACGTTATGATGAACCCCTCAAGGAGACCCAAACCCCCGGGAAGTTCCACGGGAGATCGGTGGGGGTGCTTATCGTGAACCTTGTTCTCGGAATCGTTGTTGTGATAACGCTGGTCCTTCCTTTCTGATAAGACCTCATGATCGAAACCGGCGACAAGGCTCCGGAATTTGAATTACCTTCCTCTGACGGCACAAACGTCAGTCTCAACGGTTTCCGGGGCCGGAGGGTGATTCTGTATTTCTATCCCAAGGACAACACACCCGGGTGCACAAAAGAAGCGTGTTCCTTCAATGACAACCTTTCACGGTTGAAAAGAAATGGAGTTGTTGTTCTTGGTATCAGCGCAGATTCCGTGACGTCCCACCAGAAGTTTGCCGCGAAGTACGGGCTTCGTTTTCCTCTCCTCAGCGATGAATCGAAGGAGGTCCTCAATGCTTACGGGGTTTGGAAGAAAAAATCGCTCTATGGCAGAACTTTTATGGGGATCGAGCGTACGACCTTTCTGATCGATGAGGACGGCAGAATTCGAGCGATATTTCCCAGGGTGAAGGTTGACGGCCACACAGAAGAGATTCTCGCCGCTCTCAAATCCTTCTAAGGAGATTCCATGATTTACGTCACACGGCGCTCAACGTTCAGCGCTTCTCATCGGCTTTTCAATCCGCAGTTTTCCGAAGAGCAGAACGCAGCGGTGTTCGACAAATGTGCAAACCCCGGCGGACATGGACATAATTATGTTCTGGAAGTAACGGTCGCCGGCGAACCGGGAATCGATACGGGGTACGTCATTGACCTGAAGGTTTTGAAACAGATCATCAAGAAGGAAATCCTGGACAAGGTTGACCATAAACACCTGAATCACGATGTTGCGTTTCTGAAAGGGATCATTCCGACGGCCGAGAACATCGCCCGCGCTTTCTGGGAGATTCTCGAGCCGAAGATTCCCCGCGGAAAGCTCCATGCGATCCGTCTCCAGGAAACGGAAAACAATTCGGTTGAATACAAGGGTGAATGATAACCATGAACGCATCTCGTAATGACCATTTCGAAGAGTTGGTTTCAAGGATCCTGACGGAGATCGGAGAAAACCCGCAAAGGGAAGGTCTCCTCCGCACCCCACGTCGCGTTGCGACCATGTACGAATTTCTGACCCAGGGCTATCGCCAGGATATCGACCGGGTGTTGAACGGCGCGGTCTTCAAGGAAAAATACAGCGAGATGGTGATTGTAAAAGATATCGATTTCTTCAGCCTCTGTGAACACCATTTGCTGCCGTTCTACGGCAAATGCCACATCGCCTACGTGCCCGACGGGCGGATCCTGGGTCTAAGCAAGTTGCCCCGCATTGTCGATGTCTTTTCGCGGCGACTCCAGGTTCAGGAACGTCTGACACAACAAATCGCGGACACGCTTTACGATCGGCTGAATCCGCAGGGCGTGGGTGTCGTGATGGAAGCCCGTCATTTGTGCATGATCATGCGCGGGGTGGAAAAACAGAACTCGGTCGCAACCACCAGCGCAATGCTGGGCAGTTTCAGAAGCGACGATAAGACGCGCAGCGAGTTCCTTACCTTGCTCGACCTCGAGCGATCGAAGTGAACGTCCATGGCTGATCGCTCCGTTCTCATTACAGGAGGAAGTTCGGGAATCGGATCCGCTCTCGCGGCGGTGTTTGTGCGGCACGGCGATCGTGTGGTTGTTGTCGCACGTCGGAAAGCTCTTCTGGGTCGGCTTGAGACCGAACTTCGCACCCAAGGCGGAATCTGTCATGCGATTTCGTGTGATGTCCGGGATGAACGGTCTGTGAAGGCGGCGGTCATCCATGGACAGCGGCATACCGGCCCGTTTGACGTTCTCATCAACAACGCGGGGGTTACAATCTTTAAAACGGCCCCCAAAACCAGTCTCAAAGAATTCGACGAAGTTCTCGACACGAATCTACGCGGCCAGGTGACCGTTACGATGAAGGTCCTCCCATCGATGCTAAAACGAGGGCGGGGATTGATCATCAATGTCCTCTCCTATGCGGCAAAAACCACGTATGTTGCATCCTCGGCCTATTCGGCGGCGAAAGCGGGAGCTGAGGCGTACATGAACGTGCTGCGCGAAGAAGTCCGGGGAAAGAATGTCAAAGTCATGAATGTGTATCCGGGCGCGGTTCTCACCGAGATGTGGCAGCCGAGTCAACGCCGTCAGTTTGCCCGTCGGATGATGAATCCGACCCATGTCGCGGAGCTTGTGTATGCCGCTTCCATGCAACCGGCATCGATGATGGTCGAAGAGCTTGTCCTCCGTCCGCAGCAGGGGGATTTGAAGTTATGAGACTCACGCCGGAAGCAGGGGCGAGCTCTTGAATTCGTGCAGGCCGTTCCCTATATTGTGTGGTCAGATGAAACTGCGTCTTTTTCTTTTCTCATTTTTTTTCCCCTCCTCGGTTCTTGTTGTTTCCCTCACCGGATGTTCCGTGTTTTCGCCCCTCGGCGATGCTCTCGCGGCAGGCTACGAAAACACTGTCGCGTATTTCAACTCATACTATAATGCGAAGAGACTCTTCGATGAGGCGGAGGAGGAAATTCGGGCCAACGAACGCACAACGCGGGCACGCGTTGGCCCGACTCCCGCACCCGTCCTGGCGCCCCCTTCGGCGAAACAAAAACTGACGGTGGTGATCGACAAATGCTCGTATATCCTTTCGTTTCATCCTTCCAGCGCCCTGGTAGATGACGCGTTGGTGTTGATCGGCAAATCGTATTTTCACCAAGGGGATTACCTCAAAGCCGAACGAAAATTTGCAGAACTTTTGTCGGGATTTCCGGAATCTTCGGTGGCCCCGGAAGCGGAACTCTGGTTTGTAAAGACCCTTGCTCGTTTGAATAAACAGGATGAGGCGATTGAAGCGGCTCAGCTTCTTGTCCAAAGGGAAGAGGAAGTGGGGGGCGAGATCGTGGCCGAGACATTTGTGGTTCTGGGCAATATCTATTCGCTCCAGGACAATCCGGCAAAAGCAATCGAGGTCTATCAGGAGGCGGTTGCACGTTCTTCCGCGGACGTACTCACGGCGACGGCTCTCTATCGAATTGGAGACGGGCTTTCCGGCCTTGGACAATGGGACCAAGCAGCATCCTCCTATCGGAGAGTGGAAGAGTATACCGACGAGATGGGACTTGTGATTTCCGGCCGGTTGCGCGCCATCCGTGCTCTGCGGTCAGCCGGGAGGCCTGATCATGCGTTGGAGGTCTGCACGGAAACGCAGGAAGATTTCCGCTTCAATGCTTTTCAGAAAGAAATCAGGCTGGAAAAAGGACTGACTCTCGCCGCTCTCGGCTCCTATGACCTTGCAATCCAGGAGCTCATCGTTGTGGACACGAGTTCCGTCCGGACAGAAATTGGGAGTAAGGCCGCCTATGAAGCCGCAAAGCTCCATGAATTTCGGTTTGGAGATTATCGGGCGGCGCTGGACGCATATGCGCGGGCGATCACATATCCCGTTCCCGCGATCTATGATGACGCCCGGAAGCGACATTCCGCCCTGAACCAATATTTCAGTCTCCTGAAACAGCGTGATAAACGGGATAGCCTGCTCGCGACGCCCCGGACGCCATCCGGTGAATTTGCCGACGATTCGGTCATCGTCCCGATCACTCAGGCTGCGATTGATTCTCTTGAAAGAGAACAAGTTGCGAGCTCCTTTGAGATCGGGGAGATTTTCTATGCGGAATTGGAAAACCCGGATTCCGCCGTGTCATGGTACAAACGGGCGATGCCAGGACTCCAGGACTCAGCAAGATCAGCCCGCGTTCTCTTTGTTCTCGCTGAACTTTCGGCTGTCTATCCCGAAAAGGGTTATGGCGCTGCTGAGGAGCTTTACCAACGAATTATCAAGGAGTATCCGACATCGGTGTATGCGATCCGATCAAAACGTCAGCTTGGTATTCCGGTCGAGCCCGCTGCAGCCGATTCGGGTCAATTCCTCTACCGCAATGCGGAGAAACTCATCGAATCCGGCAAGTACGACGATGCGATCAAAATCCTTCGCACGATTGTCCGAGACCACCCTGTTTCTCCTTACGCGGCAAAGAGCGAGTACGCCACGGGATGGTTGTACGAATACCGCCTGGCCAAGCCCGACAGCGCGCTGAACTACTACAAAAGCCTTGTCGAGAGCTATGGAACGAGCTCGTATGCGGCTGCCGTCCGACACAGGATTCGGCGGGAAGTCGAAGAGACGCCGGTTGATACGACGAAGAAGTCCCTCCCGCCGCCGGCGAGAGAGAGCGAATCGGTTCCCAAGAAAGAAGAACTTCCCATCGAAAGAATAGAATCCCGGCCTCAAACAAGAAAAGAGTAAGAGACGAAGAACGATGAAGGTGGTTGAGGTACCGGTCATAGCCCGGGAGGAAATAGCGGAGGGAATTTTCTGCCTTTCATTCGCCTCAGAGGAGATCGGGAAAAACATCAAGCCCGGGCAATTCGTCAACATTCGGATAGGAGAAGGACTTCAGCCGTTGCTTCGGCGACCCTTCAGTATTTCCCGATCTGACGGCCCAGTGCTTGAAATCATTTTCAATGTTGTCGGAGCCGGAACGCGGATCCTTGCCGGAAAAAAGAAAGACGACATCCTCGACATTCTGGGTCCGCTTGGAATTCCATTCGGCGTTGATGGCGAGTATGAAACCGCCTTGATTGTGGCCGGAGGTCTCGGGGTTGCCCCGTTTCCGTTCTTGACCGAGCTGTTAAGAGCGCACTCGTGGCGGATCGAAACGTTCCTCGGTGCGCGAAACGCCGGGCAAATCGCAGAACGGTTTCTCGAAAACGTCCACGTCGCGACCGACGACGGTTCGCGGGGGTTTCACGGAACGGTGGTTGACCTCCTCGATCATTACCTTCGCGAACACCCCCCCGAGCGGCCGAAAATTTTTGCGTGCGGGCCGACACCGATGTTGAGAGCCCTGACGGAGTATGCGATTCGCACAAACATTGAATGCGAGTTGTCGCTGGAAGGGGAGATGGCATGCGGGATCGGTATTTGTCAGGGATGTCCCGTGGAGCGGGTCCGTGGGCCAAAAAGATACGCGCTGGTTTGTACAGAAGGGCCAACATTCAATTGTCGTGATGTCCAGCTGAATTGACCATGAAAGCCGGGTTCTCCTTACGGGGCGTTGAATTCAAGAACCGCGTACTCGTCGCATCGGGAACGTTCGGGTATGGCGATGAAGTCAAAGACCTCGTCGATCTGAATAAACTGGGCGGTATCGTTACGAAGTCACTCTCGTGGAAGCCGAGGGACGGAAACCCCCCGCGACGGATCGTTGAGACGCCCGGAGGGATGTTGAATTCGATCGGACTGGCAAACATCGGCGTCGATGCCTTCATTGAAAAGAAACTGCCGTTTCTCCGAACCCTGGATACAAAAGTCCTTGTCAACATTGCGGCAAGTTCCGTTCAGGAATACTGCGACGTTCTGGGAGTGCTTGAGGAACACGAGGGGATTGACGGATATGAAATCAATGTCTCCTGTCCGAACGTGAAGGAGGGTGGACTGAGCTTCGGGACCGACTGCGCAAAGACGGCGGAAATTACCTCCCGGCTCCGTGCCATGACGGAAAAACCGCTCATCGTTAAACTCACTCCCAACGTCACCCACATTTCGGAGTTTGCCGAGGCCGTCGAACACGCGGGCGCCGACGCCGTCTCCGCGATCAACACGGTCATTGGAATGGCTGTTGACCATAAGAGCCGAAAGCCGAAGCTTTCCACCGTGACCGGCGGGCTTTCCGGACCGGCCGTTAAGCCGATTGCCCTTGCCAAAGTGTACGAAGTGGCGCAGACGGTTTCGATTCCGATCCTGGGCATAGGAGGAATTGCCTCGATGGAGGACGCGATTGAATTCATGCTCGTCGGCGCCACGGCCGTTCAGGTTGGCACCATGAACTTCGTGCAACCGGACCTGGGAGTCCGCATCGCCCAGGGGCTCGAATCCTTTGGCCGGGAGCGAGGATTGAAAGACCTTGGCGAGCTCGTCGGCGCGATTGACGCCAAGGTTGAATTATCGGTCTTGCAGTCGTGGCTGTGAAGATTCGTTCCCTCCAGAAAAAACGATCACGCCGTTTTCATTCCTACCCTCAGGCAATTGATTTTCTCTACGGTCTCCAGAGGAGCGGAATGAAATTCGGACTCCGGAACATTCGCCGAATACTCCGCCGTCTTGGGAACCCGGAACGAAAATACCGGTCCATTCATGTTGCGGGATCGAACGGAAAAGGGTCCACCGCCGCAATGCTGGCCGCTATCCTCACCGCTGCAGGATACCGGACCGGTCTTTATACCTCTCCGCATCTGATTTCATTTACAGAACGGATCCGGATCGATGGAAAATCGATCCCTCGCGGGGAAGTTGTCAGGCTTGCTTCTCAGATCGAACCCGCGGTTGAACGCTATGGTCTGACGTTCTTTGAAGCAACCACGGCTCTCGCGTTCAAATATTTTGCCGACCGGAAGATTGACGTGGCCGTGGTTGAAACGGGGCTCGGAGGGAGGCTTGATGCAACCAATGTTCTTCGTCCCCTGGCTTCGGTGATCACGGAGATTTCCCTTGAACATACCCGCATCCTGGGAAACTCGGTGAAGAAAATTGCGTATGAGAAAGCAGGGATCATCAAGACGAACGGGCTGTGTGTTACAGGAGTTACCTCGTCGCGAGGACTGCGCGTCATCAGAGAAACGTGCAGGAAACGTCGCGCCCGGCTTGTGACCGTAGCGAGCTCGGACGCCAGAGTGATCCGATCAACATTGCGCGGAAGTACGATCCTCTTCGGCCGCGGATCGATAGGCGGCGGCGAGATGTTTGTTTCCCTTCCCGGCTTGTTTCAGGCGGAAAATGCCGCAATTGCTCTTGCATGTCTTCGGAAACTGGGTGAACTTGGGGTGCTCAAGGTTGACGAACGAGCTGTACGAAAAGGGCTTTCGGCGGTCGAGGAACTGACCGGGTTGAGGGGCCGGCTCTCGGTTCTGTCGGGCCATCCCCGGCTCGTCGTGGACGTGGCTCACAACCCCTCGGCGATTCGTAATCTCGTCTCGTCTTTACAGCATCTTGGTGTTGTAAAAGTCATCCTTTTGTTCGGTGTGATGAAAGACAAGCAGGTGTCGGCGATGGTGAAGCCTCTCGGAACCGTGGTGCGAAAAGCCGTTGTGGTCCAGCCACAGACCGACCGTGCCTGCCCGGCTGTTGACTTGGTACGGATATTTCGAAACCGGAGGATCCCCGTCATCGAAGGAGGGAAAGTCCAAAAGGGGTTGCGACGCGCACGAAGGGCTGCGGGATCGATGGGAACGGTTCTTGTTACGGGGTCTCATTTTGTCGTCGGGGAGGCGCTTGCGGCCCTGGAAGGGAAAAAATACTTGACAATCAACCAGTAATGATCTATATTGTTTTTGAAGTGGCGCGTACCTCCATTTCGAAGTTTCCATCCACCGCTCTTCAATAATCCAATTTTCCAACCCCAGGAACGTCAAAGACCCGCGGACACGCAGTTTGTTTTCCACCCATAACGTTGTGTACCTTGTTTCCTCTTTGTTCCACCATATGTAAGGTTTCCCCGCCATGCCGATGGACATTACCGAACTAAAGTCCAAAAAAATCGCCGAGCTCAACACGATTGCCAAAGACCTGAACATCGCCGGGTCGAGCGACATGCGCAAGCAAGAGTTGATTTTCAAAATTCTTGAGGCGCAAACAGAAAAGGACGGTCTCAGTTTCAGCAAAGGGGTGCTCGAAGTTCTGCCCGACGGGTACGGATTTCTCCGTTCTGTTGACTACAACTATCTTCCCTCCCCGGATGATATTTATGTCTCCCCCTCCCAGATCAAAAAATTCGGACTCCGGACGGGCGACGGTGTCAGCGGCCAGGTGCGGCCGCCAAAAGAAGGGGAACGGTTTTTCGCCCTTCTCCGCGTCGAGGCGGTCAATGAGGACCATCCCGACGTCATTCGTGAACGAGTTCTCTTTGACAACCTGACGCCCCTGTATCCGAAAGATCGGATCAAACTCGAGACGGCGCCCGGAGAATATGCTATGAGGATTCTGGATTTGCTGGCCCCGGTTGGGAAAGGCCAGCGCGGGATGATCGTCTCCCCCCCGAAAGCCGGAAAAACCGTTCTGCTCCAGAAAATTGCCAACAGCATCACCCGGAACCATCCCGAGATTAAGTTGATCGTCCTGCTGATCGACGAGCGTCCGGAGGAGGTGACGGACATGGAGAGGACCGTGAATGCCGAAGTTGTCAGCTCAACATTCGACGAACCCCCGGAGCGGCACGTACAGGTTTCCGACATGGTGCTGGAGAAATCAAAACGGCTCGTGGAAGCGAAGAAGGACGTGGTTGTTCTTCTTGACAGCATCACGCGATTGGCCCGGGCACATAATACGGTTGTGCCTCACAGCGGCAAGATTCTCTCCGGTGGAGTGGACGCGAACGCTCTCCACCGTCCGAAACGCTTTTTTGGCGCGGCCCGCAATATCGAGGAGGGGGGAAGCCTGACGATCATCGCCACCGCCCTCGTTGAAACGGGAAGCCGGATGGACGAAGTGATCTTCGAAGAATTCAAAGGGACGGGCAACATGGAAATCGTCCTGGACCGTAAATTAAGCGATCGGCGAACATTCCCGGCCATCGATGTCAATCGTTCCGGAACCCGAAAAGAAGAGATGCTTCTCGAATCGGAGGAATTGAATCGGGTTTGGATTCTGCGGAAACTGCTGAGTGATCTGAATCCTCTTGAAGCCATGGAATTCTTGCTGGAGAAGATGAGGGGAACGAAGTCGAACAAGGAGTTCCTCAAATCGATGAACAGCTAGTGCAAACCAGTCATGGAAGATGTCGTTATCGTCAGTGCCTGCCGTACTCCCGTTGGATCGTTCATGGGAGGCCTGAGTTCTCTCACCGCGCCCCAATTGGGGGCCGTCGTCGTTGCTGAGGCGGTTCGTCGGGCGGCGATCAAGAAAGAAGATGTTCAGGAAGTGATCATGGGAAACGTCCTCACGGCCGGAGAGGGTCAGGCTCCGGCACGACAGGCAGCCATCTTTGCAGGTCTTCCTGAATCGGTCGAGTGTATGACGGTCAACAAAGTATGCGGATCGGGTCTGAAGGCCGTCATGCTTGCATCTCAGGCGATTCGCCTGGGAGATGCAAACATCATTGTTGCCGGGGGGATGGAAAGCATGTCGAACACCCCTTACCTCCTCGACAAAGCGAGAGCCGGTTTCCGCCTGGGACACGGTCAGGTGGTGGATTCGATGATCCGGGACGGTTTATGGGATGTGTATAATGATTATCACATGGGAAATGCGGCAGAGCTGTGCGCCAAGGAATGCGCCGTCCCGCGTGACGCCCAGGATGAATTTGCGGTCGCAAGCTACCAACGTGCGCAGGAGGCCACCAACAAAGGATGGTTCAAGGATGAAATCGTCCCGGTTTCTCTGAAGACAAGGGAGGGAGAGGTAAAGGTGGATCGCGACGAAGACCCGTTCAAGACGAATTTTGAAAAAATACCAAAGCTCAAGCCGGTGTTTCAAAAGGACGGCTCTGTGACTGCTGCGAATGCGTCGAAGATCAATGACGGAGCTGCCGCCGTTGTGGTCATGTCGGCCAGCAAGGCAAAGGAGATGGACCTGAAGCCGATGGCGAGGGTGATCGCTTTTGCATCCGCAGCAAAAAAGCCGGAATGGTTCACAACGGCCCCGGCCGATGTCATTCCCAAGACGCTGGCCAAGGCGGGGTTGAAAGATTCCGATATCGATTTGTACGAGGTGAATGAGGCGTTTGCGGTCGTTACTCTTGCGGTAAACAAGATCCTTGGTCTGGATCCGCAGAAGGTCAACGTCCATGGGGGCGCTGTTGCGCTGGGACATCCGATTGGAGCAAGCGGAGCTCGCATTCTTGTCACACTTCTGTATGCGTTAAGGCAGCGGGGGAAAAAACGGGGTTTGGCGGCGATCTGTATAGGGGGCGGGGAAGCCAGCGGAATGATCGTCGAAATGCTTTAAGGCCGGTCCGCACTGGCTGGCGCGCGGATTTCGCATTATACCTCGCTTGGAAAAAGCACCCAATCACTCACCGATAACCAACCTTTCAACCATGACTTTACCGATCAATCACATTACCGTCGTCGGAGCCGGTACGATGGGAAATGGGATTGCACACGTGTTTGCCCAATACGGATATCCGGTGGTACTGTGTGATCTCAAGCCCGAATATGTCGATCGCGCCCTGAAGACCATTCAGGGCAATCTTGATCGGCAAGTGAAGAAGGGATCGATCAACGATGAACAGAAGCAGCAAACACTGGGACGAATCAGGACCAGCGTCAACCTGGAGCAGGCCTGTAAGGACGCGGACCTCGTTGTCGAGGCCGCAACAGAGAATGAAGAGGTCAAGAAAGACGTTTTCCGTACCCTGGATCGTTCTACCAAGCCGGGTTGTATTCTGGCCACCAATACCTCGTCGATTTCGATTACCGCCATCGGCGCTGTGACGAAACGACCCGAGAAAGTGATCGGAATGCATTTCATGAATCCGGTTCCTGTGATGAAACTGGTCGAGCTAATACGCGGATTGTCTACGTCCGACCAGACCTTTTCGGCGGTTCGGGAAGTGAGTGGGAAGCTGGACAAGGTTCCGGTGGAAGTCAACGATTATCCGGGCTTCGTTTCCAACCGGATTCTTTTGCCGATGCTCAACGAAGCGATGTACTGCGTGATGGAAGGCGTTGCGACTCCCGAAGCTATTGATACAGTGATGAAACTCGGGATGAACCACCCGATGGGCCCTCTGACCCTCGCGGATTTTATCGGCCTCGACGTCTGCCTCTCGATCATGGAGGTACTCCACGAAGGGCTGGGGGATTCGAAGTACCGTCCATGTCCGTTGCTGAAGAAAATGGTCGCCTCGGGTCATTTGGGCAGGAAAACCGGACGCGGATTCTACGACTATACAAAACAAGACGAAAGCAAGAAATGAATTTCGAGTTGAACGAAACCCAATTGATGATCAGAGATACGGCCCGAAAGTTTGCCCAGGAAGAACTTGCGGCCTCGGCCGATGAACGGGATGAAAAAGAAGAGTTCCCGCGCGACGCGGTGCAGAAAATGGGAGAGCTCGGGTTCATGGGAATGATGGTATCGGAACAGTATGGCGGCGCAGGACTTGATACCGTGTCCTACGTTCTCGCCGTCGAGGAGATTTCCAAGGTGGATGCCTCGGCGGGGGTCATTATGTCCGTGAACAATTCGCTTGTCACGTGGGGGTTGGAAACCTACGGGACCGAGGATCAGAAGAAGCGCTATCTGCATGATCTTGCGTCAGGAAAAAAGCTCGGGGCCTTTGCGCTTTCGGAACCCGAAGCGGGCAGTGATGCGACCAATCAGAGAACGACCGCGAAAAAACAAGGCGATTCTTTTATCCTCAACGGCACGAAGAACTTTATTACGAACGGAGCCAACGCCGATATCGTCCTGGTCATGGCTTCCACGGAACGGTCCAAGGGAGCAAAGGGCGTGAGCGCCTTCATTGTGGAAAAAGGTATTCCGGGATTTTCGGTGGCCAAGAAGGAAAAAAAACTCGGGATCAGGAGCTCGGACACGGTTTCTCTTTCCTTCGAAGACTGCAGGATTCCTGCGGGAAACCTGATCAAAGAAGAGGGATTTGGGATCAAGTTTGCACTGAAAACACTTGATGGCGGGCGGATCGGGATTGCCGCACAGGCGTTGGGGATTGCACAGGCTTCCCTGGACGCATCGATTTCCTACAGCAAGCAGCGGAAAGCATTCGACCATCCGATTGCGGACTTTCAGGCCGTTCAATTCAAAATTGCCGACATGTCTACGGAGATAGAGGCAGCACGTCTCCTCACGCTGCGCGCGGCGGTTTTGAAGGACCGCGGAGAGCGATTCGGCCCGGCTGCAGCCATGGCAAAACTCTATGCCTCAAAGGTCGCCGTTGCCTCTGCTCTCGAAGCGATCCAGATCCACGGTGGGTATGGGTACATCCGCGAATACAAAGTGGAACGTTTTCTTCGTGATTCCAAGATCACGGAGATTTACGAGGGGACGTCGGAGATTCAAAGAATTGTGATTTCGCGGGAACTGCTCCAGTAGCTGTTTCTTTTTTTGTTTTCTTTTTCCTCGTTGTACTTGACCCCCCGCCTCGCTGATCGTTCAAAGACGGGCAGGCATTCGCGACAACGAAAATAGAACAAATGTCATTGCGAAGAGTCGCCAAGGGCGGATGACGGGAGAGCTAACCGCCCGCGAATAACGCCCGCCTCGTCTTCGGAGCAGTTCCGGGCCACAGTCTCTCTTCCCATTCCTCATCGTTCCCCCAAAGCACGCCGTTTGTTTTTCCAGCGAAGTTTTCGTAACATTCTCCATATTTCAGAGAGATTTCCATGTTTCGGACCTTGTTTTTTGTGTCGATGATGTCCTTCGGGCTCGTCGCCCAGGAATCCGACCCGGTCGTTCTTCTGTTTGCGGGAGACATTATCCTCTCTGACTACGTTGCGGCATTCGTCGGAGAGAACACGGGTTATGTGTTTGACCGATGGAAACCGGGCAGCGAAGCCGATGTCTTCATGGTGAACCTGGAGCATCCGATTACGACGGCCACGCAAAAGGTCGAAAAGAAATACAACTTTAAGATGAGCCCTGCGTACGGCGTGATTTTGAAGGATGCTGGTGTCACTCTCGTGACCAGCGCGAATAATCACATTTTCGATTACGGCTACGAGGGGATTGACGACACAATGCATTACCTCGATTCTTTGGGCATTCCGTTCGTAGGGATCGGCAAAAACCTTGCGGAAGCGAGAAAGCCGGTCATTCTGGAGCGGAAAGGGAAGATTCTTGGATTTCTGGGGTATTTTGGAGGCGGGGGTGAGTTTGCCGCAGGAAAGAACGCGCCCGGATACGCGCCGCGCATCACTCGTTATGTGGTTGAGGATGTTGAGAGGCTGCGATCGCAGGTTGATCTGGTCGTCGTGAATTTCCACTGGGGAACCGAGAGGGCTTCGGTGCCGGAGGATTGGCAGGTGCGACTTGCCAGAAGAACGATTGACGCAGGAGCCGACGTGATCATTGGACATCACCCCCATGTCCTTCAGGGCGTGGAGCGCTATAAAGGGAAAATCATCGCGTATTCGCTTGGTAACTTTGTGTTCGGTGGGAATTCCCTTCACACGTACGACACCGCGGTTCTTAGAGTGGTCGTTGGTCGGAACGGGCCTTCGGCACAGCTGCTTCCTGTCTCTGTTCGCCGGTGGCAGCCGGTGCTGGCCGGAGAGGCCGTGCGCGAACGCGTGCTGGAAATCGTCCGGGAGCGCTCGCTCTCTTTTCCGGATCATCTTTTTTCGAATGGGAGCAGAACAAATGAATAGGAAGCTTTCAATCGGGATTGTCCTCCTCATTGCGATTCTCTTTGTCGGCTCAATCCTCCTTGTGTGGGGGGTTTCGATCTACAACAAGATCATCGGTCTCGACGAAGGCGTCAAGTCGGGATGGAGTCAGGTGGAGAGCCAGTATCAACGGCGTTATGATCTGATCCCCAATCTCGTGGAGACCGTGAAGGGGTTTGCGAAACAGGAACGTGAAGTCCTCGAGAATGTCACCAACGCTCGTGCGCGGGTCGGTCAGATTTCGGTGACGCCGGAAGTCCTCAACGATCCGCAAGCGTTTGCACGCTTCCAACAGGCTCAGGACGGATTAAGCGCGGCCTTGTCGCGTTTGCTTGCGGTCGTTGAAAACTATCCGACTTTGAAGTCGAACGAAAACTTTCTTCAGTTGCAATCACAGCTTGAAGGGACCGAAAACCGCATTACTGTTGCCCGTAATCGATTCAATGAAGCGGTACAACAGCATAATACCACACTACGCCGCTTTCCGGGCTCTGTCGTGGCGGGATTCGCCGGATTCCGGGAGGCGCAATACTTTCAAGCCCAGGCCGGAGCTGAAGAAGTTCCACAGGTGCGTTTCTAAAGAAGGGAACAAGAGAGAGCGATGTTGGTCTTGATGCGACAGGAAGTAACCCCGGGCGAAATCGAGCGGGTCAAGGAGAAGGTGCGTTCGCTGGGGTTAACCCCTCATGAAATTCCGGGGGCGCAGAGGATTGCGATTGGAATTACGGGCAACAAGGGCCGTATCAGTCCGGATCACTTTCTCAGCATGCCCGGTGTTGCCGACGCAATTCCCGTCTCGAAGCCGTTCAAGCTGGTGAGCAGAGAGGTGAAGCCCGAGCAGACCACGATTCGTGTTGGGGATGCCGTTATTGGAGCAGCGGAGTTGACGATTATTGCCGGCCCCTGTTCTGTGGAAAGCCGGGCGCAAATTCTGGAAACGGCGTCCATGTTAAGCGAGGCCGGAGTGCGATTTCTGCGGGGCGGCGCATTCAAGCCGAGAACTTCTCCGTACGCCTTTCAGGGGTTGAAACTGGAGGGCTTGGAATACCTGCGCGAGGCAGCTGAACGGACGGGCATGTACGTGGTCACGGAAGTCAAGGACTCTGCAACGCTCCCGCAGGTCATTGAGCATTCCCACATACTCCAGGTTGGTGCACGGAACATGTACAACTTCTCGCTCCTGGAACTATTGGGGCAGGCTCCGCGGCCAATTTTGCTGAAACGGGGCTTCTCCGCCACGGTTGAGGAATTACTCATGTCGGCGGAGTATATTGCTTCCAATGGGAACTACAACATTGTTCTGTGTGAGCGAGGCATCCGCACGTTCGAACCTTCGACTCGGAACACGCTGGATCTGAACGCCGTTCCTGTTGTCAAGAAACTCTCTCATCTTCCCATCGTTGTGGATCCCAGC
>JACPLA010000044.1 GCA_016186715.1 Ignavibacteriales bacterium
CCGACGATTGCCTTCGGTACAAAAGGAAGCGTCTTTGCAATAAATGAATTAAGAACTGACATAGACTCGCTTAAGGTGGGGGAGGTTCAGAAGTCGAAGCAGGTTGTCCACCGACGGGAACCGGGTTGACTGGATCGTAGAGGAGGATTAGGAACTGACGAAAAAAAGACCAAAAAAGATAGTCAGACAAGGCTCGAAATGCAAGGGAAAATCGATGGTGTATCGGAATCAGAATTCTCAGAATTACAGGATTAACAGAATCATCGTATGGGTTCTCCAATTCTGAAAATTCTGAAATTCTGAAAATTCTGATTCAGACAACCTCACCAGAGGATCAATCCGACCACGCCAACTAAGCGAGTCCTTTCACTGGGAAGTCCGATCGAGGATCGGACTCAACAACCTCAAAAGCTTATCACAAAGCCGATCTTCGGCTCAATCCGCTTCTGCGATTTGTATCCGACGACGCGACCCTGATCATCCTTGTCTTCTGTGAACGTCCAGATGTACATTGTGGAAACAAACAGAAACGGCAGCGGTTTGTAACCGATGTTCGTGTAAAACAGTGAATTGTTGTCGACTTTGAAGACCCGACCGACCTGCTTCTTGTCGTACCCCGCAGTGAGAATGATCCCGGGAATGGCATCACCCGGATCGAACTCCAGATGGATGATCCCCTGGTTCTTCACCCCAACGGGGGATTGATATCCGCCGACAATGTTGAATCTCCCCAGGATGCTGACAACAATTTCGCCGTAATACCCCTCGGATTTTTTCACGCCGCGCAAATCCTGAGCTTTGCTCGAAAAACTCGTTGTATCCACCGGCAGGTATCGCTCTCTCTCATACAAGGCGTCGAAGTACGATGGCAGAAACTGATCGCCCGTCCACCGGCGCTCGTACTTGGCGCCCAGCCCGATCACTCCCAAACCCGAAAAATTCAGGTCAAGGCCGAGGGCAGTCCCGCTTCCGTAATCTGAGATGCTCGCAAAATCAAAGTATAAGGTCGAATTGACGGTCGGAAGAGACAGGAGGGGAAGGCCGAAATCAAAACCGATGATTCCGAGGGACCCGCCGTCTTTTGCGTTCGCCAGAGTGTTGTCCACACCCCATGTTTTGTTTGCGTTTTCATTGAAATCCGCCGCGTACGTCGCCCCAACTTCGAATCCGCCGATAATCGGAACGTTGGCCAACGACGTGAACTTGAGCGGCCGACCGTATGCGCGCAGTCCAAACACCCCTCCCGCACCGAAATCGGAATACATGCTCTCAAAGCCGAATTTCTCAAAATCCAGATCAAACTCCAACCCAAACTTTCGCAAATCGTAGCTCGCGCTGTTCCTGTAGTTGTACACGATGAATCCATGCCCCAGACGAGAGTAATCCAAAACGCCCAGGCGGACATAGATCGGCTCCTTCTTTGTGCCGTACCGGATGTAGCGAATCATCCGAAGGTAATCGTACCCTTCGTCGAAATCCTCCGTCCGCAGCTTCCCGTTCTTCCCCATGCGGAGGTTGATGTCCAAACCGAGTCCGAATTTCCCAAAGGCAAGTTCGGGCGCAAGGTTGAAAAGATAGTACGGCTCACCGTCGATAACGGTCACTCCGAATCCACCCATGATGTTCTGCTGCTGTTTCTGCATCATCGCCGATTTGGCGGTCGTCTGAGCAACCCCGACCGAAATGCCGAGGGTCAACAGAACGATCAGCAGAAGGGGGCTGCGTTGAAAACGTTTCATGATATCCTCCGGTAGTATTGACAGATTTACAATCCGAAAAGAATTCTGCAAATGAATACTGCGCCAAGCATTCCGAACACATCGGCGGTCAAACCGGCGGGGAGGGCATGGCGGGTATTCCGCACATTGACAGATCCAAAATAGACAGCAAGCACATAGAAGGTCGTCTCCGTGCTGCCGTACATGGTCGAGACAAGAACGCCGAGGAACGAGTCGGGTCCGTGCACCTTCATGATTTCCGTCATCACACCAAGCGATCCGCTTCCCGAGAGGGGCCGCATCAAAGCCATCGGCATCGCCTCGGCAGGCATGCCGATCAGATTTGTGGCGGGCGCGAGAACACTGGTGAGAACTTCCATCGCGCCGCTGGCCCGAAAGATTCCGATTGCCACAAGCATGGCAACCAGATACGGAATGATCCGGATTGCCACGTTGAACCCGTCCTTGGCGCCTTCGACAAACAGTTCATAGACCTTGACTTTCTTCACCAGACCCCAGCCAAGAAAGAGGAAGAGAATCAGAGGAATAGCAACGATCGAAACGATGTTGACCAGGGAACGGAAGATTTCAGCCATGATCCTTGTCCCCTCCCTTCCTTGTTTCCCGACCGACGAGCGCGGGGTCATCCTTCCTGAACACAGGAAGCCGTTGCAGCAGCTTGACCGTGATGAGGCCGGCAACTGTTGCACAGCTCGCCCCGAACAGCGACGTCCCGATGATGATGCCGGGATTGGCCGAGCCCGCCGCCGCCCGTACCGCGATCGCGGTTGCCGGAATGAGAATAAGCCCGGCGGTGTTGATCGTCAGAAACGTGCACATGGCATTCGTGGCTGTCCCCGCTTTGGGATTCAACTTGTTCAGCTCTTCCATGGCTTTGAGTCCAAAGGGCGTCGCCGCGTTGCTCAGCCCCAGCATGTTGGCCGAAACGTTCATGATCATCGCGCCGACGGCAGGATGGTCGGGCGGCACTTCGGGGAACAATCGTCTTGTGATCGGCGCAAGCAGCCGCGTGAGAATCTTGACAGCCCCGGCCTCTTCGGCAACCTTCATCACACCGAGCCAGAGAGCCATGATTCCAATGAGGCCCAGAGCGATTGTGACCGCGGTCGATGCGTAGTCGAACGCCGCCTGTGTCACTGCTTTCAGCTTCACAAACCGGACCGGCTCGAAAACTATCTGAACAACCGCCTGGCGTCCTTCCTGGGAGAATCGAATCGAGCGGATGGTTCCCGTCAAACGGTCTTTCGTCGCTCCGGCGCGTGCCATCTCTCTCCAGAGCAAAGGAGTCGTTTCGCCGACGGGGATCATGATCATCGACTCGCCGCCCGCACCCGTCGTGACCTTGACCTCGTGGCGGATCTCCTCCGTTTCCTGATTGAATCCATAGAACCGATTGAAACTCTCCGCCGGAATCACAAGCTCCCCTTCCCAGCTTGCCATCGCGGCCGATGGAACGCCATCGGCAACAATAACGGCTTCCAGCGGCACGTCGTTGCGGTATGTATTCTTGATTTCATCGCCGGCGTCGTTACCGACGGCAACGAGAATGCCGACGGCAACAAGGGCAATCCAGACATAATTAAGCATGGGTCAATCCAATCTATCGATCCGTTGGTCGCACAGTTGTGAGTCTCGGCACATCCATGAGACTAAGAAACCCTTCTACATTCAAAATTCCGCGTTCTACATTCGATATTGTTCTGGAGAAGCTGTTGTGACTCTGCTGAGTGAGCAATTTCCCGAATGTTCCCCCACTCATACGTTACCGTAATTGCGAACCGAAGCACTCAGCCGAACCCGGACACCGCAATCACGCCGGCTCCCATCAGCGCACAACCCCAATTCACCGCATCGTTGTTTATTCCCTCGATCCCCATCCGCCGGACTGTCGGCTGATTGTTACAATGTCGTTTCCTCTCCGTGCTTTTACCGCACACCGGGCATCGGTAGATACCCTGCACCGTCGCCCCCAGGAAACTGTCAAACAAACTTCCTGCCAACCCGGCGAGGACAATCCAGGGGAGAATGCGTGCATCCGGGAGCCACGGAAGTGCACTCACACCAATGAGGAGACTGCCTCCCAATCCTCCGGCCGATCCCGGCAGCGTGACACCTCCGCTCGATCCCGCGGCGACCGGTTTGAACGAAGTGATCAACAACGGCTTCCTGCCGCTCAACAGACCGATCTCGGTACCCCAGGTATCGGCAGTGACGGCGGCAAGCGATCCCAGGTACAGAGGATACCATGGAACATCCGGTTCTACGAAAGAACAGACGACGAAGATTCCCGCCGCACCGCCGTTGGCAAAAACCTGAGCCCAATCGCGGGGTCCGCTCTTTTCAAAAAATTCTTCTGCCTCGGCTTTCCGGTTCCTTCCAATTCGTGAAAGAATGCTCGAGAGAACGAAGAACACAAGGATCGGAATCGTCCACTTCCATCCACCGATTCCGAAGACAACGGTTGCAAGGAGGTAGGTTGCAACCGCGCCGCTTGCCGAAAGGAACTTGAACTGGTAAGAAACCACGGCTACCGCGATGGCAAACGCGCTCCCCATCGTGAACTGTTGGACGTCCGTTCGGCTATCCGGAATCAGGAAATACCAAAGCACAAACGCGACCGACAGCGGGATTGAGAGGTTATCCAGTCCCCGTGAGGAAAGCGCCTCCCAGGCTGTCGCAGTTGCCGCGGCAATCCCCGCCGCGGCAAGGATGTAATCATAGTGCCCCCCGAATCCCGGATCCAGCTGAGTCAGTCCCAAAAACAAAACTGCAAAAGAGACAAGAAACATCGTCATCGATCCTTCAAGAGACTTCCTGTCCCCGGAAAGAGAAAACGTTGCGGGAGCGCGTTTCAATTCGCCGACAATCGCCGCCCCGGCATCGCCCAGAGCAAGCACAAGGATCGACAGCGAGATGATCAAAGGTTGGCGGTACCAAAAAATCAAAACGAGAATGAGGAATGCGAGCGGATAATAGACCGTTCCAAAGGTCGGCCGACCGGTTCCATGCATGCCTTTCAAGAGTCCAAAGCGAATGGCCAGAAGATTCACAATGATGAAGACGACTGCGAGGACGACGGCGGGGAGCGGAACGGTGAAGATTTGGGGAGCAAAGAAGACCAGGACACCAACGGAGACGTGTACCAGTTTGCGTGTAAACTCGGGCGGCCACCGAAGCAGAATCCGTATTCCCTCACCGGCCCCAATGAGGGCTCCAATTCCGGCCAGAACAAAAACAAGCCTCCACCATTCTTCAATGGAAGGAGAATCCCAGAAAGCGGGCGCGGCATCAACCATTGCTGACGATCTCCTCGTACAGGGGGGTTCCACGAACCAAGGTGTACACCAAGAGGTCCATCACCAGGCGGGGGTCGCGTCCGGTTGATTTCAAGACCGTATCGGCCTCCAGCAGTGCCCGGTATCCCTGTTCAATCTGCGTTTCGGAGAAGTTCGATTGAAACTGCACAATTTGTCTGAGGAAATAGGGATGAACGCCGATCGTCTTCGCCATTTCCGCATCCGGCGCCCTCAAGCGCTTGATCTCCCCGATTCTCCACAGCTGATTCAAAAACCTCGTGAGCATGACAATGATCATTTGGGGACTTTGACCTGCCTGCAGCATGGCCTGGAGGATATGGAGCGCTTCCTTGAGATCTTTTTTTCCTATCGCATTTTGAAGTTCAAAGATCGTGAATCCCTTTGAAGCTCCCACGACTTCGGTCACATCTCCCGCCGTGATAACATTTTTTCCCCCGACAAAGACAAACAATTTCTCGATTTCGTTCTGAAGCGCTCTCAAGGAATTCCCCACATATGCTTGAAGAATACGGGACGCGTCCGGATCGACGGATTTTCCCATCTCCGCAATCCTCCCCGCGATCCAGTCGGGAACCTGATTATCGTACAGGGACTTGCACTCGACAAGGTCCGCGTGTTTTTTCAGGTCGGTGAACGGTTTTTTTCGGAAGTCGGTTTTCTGTGCTATGAGCACAAGACACGTTGAGGCGAGCGGGTTCTGTAGATAGGTGGTGAATCTCTCCCCGGTCCCGTCGCCGATGCCAAGCTTTTCGAATTCCTTCACTACGACCACGCGTCGCTCGCTCATGAGTGGAAATGCGGAGGCGAGCGCCAGCACTTCCTTGACGTCGGTCTTGCTTCCGTAGACAACGTCGAGGTTGAAACTTTTCGTCCCTTCATCCAGGATCGACTCGACAATTCCTTTCACGCATTCATCGATCAGAAAATCCTCGTCCCCGTAAAAAAGAAGCACGGGGGCGAAGGTCTTCCGGGCAAGGATGCTCTGAAAGTCCTGAAAGGTCATTGACGGCCTTTGAGACGTTCCTTTCGTAGTGCTGTCACCAACACAAAGACAAATCCGCCCCAAACAATCCCAAGACTCACCACCATGGTCACGACAGCCTCAGCGGGCATTGTTCGGCTCCTTTGCTTGTTGAAAAATCCGCCTCACCATCACGCGGTTCATAAAGAAGAAAAACGCCATCATCACTCCCCATTGCAGCACGCAGGTTCCCACGCTGTAGGTATGGAACGGGTTCCACCACCCTTCCTTGTCGAAATCCGTCATTGCAAGATAGAACCACCAGACGATGAGCACGATCACCTGCAGGGGGATCAGCCAGGTGACAACGATATTGTACCATCTGCCGATGTGGATATCGGTCCCCTCGCTGTTCACCGCCTCGCGCCGGAACCGATCTGCTCCGTGCTTAATGACTGCAAACGAAATGAAACCGCCGCTGATCATGAGCCCGATCCCCCACACCCAATCCTGGTTGTTAAAGTACACAAGGCTGAAGGCGGAGGGAATACCGAGCAGAAACCCGAGCGCGAGCGTGAGACCAAGGGCCCGTTTCCGTTCAAGCCCCATGTCGGAAAACACGCGCACGGCCAGCTCGATCATGGAAATGAGCGACGTGATGGCGGCAAAAGTCAATCCGAGAAAAAAAATGATGGAAAAAAACGTCTGCACAAACGCCCCCCCTGGCATCTTTTCGAAGAGTTGCGGAAGAAAGATAAAGGCAAGTCCCGTGTTTGTGCTTCCCCGTCCGGAAATCAATTCGGTAATCCCATCACCCGGGGCCAGGGCAAACACAGTGGCAAAGATCGTGATGCCGGCGAGAAGGGAAACCGAGTTGTTGCCAAACCCCGTCAGCGCCGCGTTGAGCGTGATGTCTTCCTTTTTGCGGGCATAACAAGCATACGTGAGGATCAGGCCCCACCCGGCGCCGGTGTCCCATGCATTCTGCGTAAGAGCGGCCAGCCAAACTCTGTAATCGAGCAGCGTTTCAATATTGGGAGTGAAAAGATAGGCAATACCGTCCCATGCCCCCGGAAGCGTCACCGCGCGCACAGCAAGAGTCACAAGAATCAGAAGCAGCGCCGGAACCAGGATGCGACTTGAGCGCTCAATACCGCGGACAACGCCCTTGTAAATAATGAACCCGCCCAGGGCGATAGCCGCGGCGTGAAACATCACGGGCTCATATCCGCTCGTAAAGGAATCCCACAGCGCAAGGTGATCGTCGGTCGTCGTCAGAGTCCCGCTCAGGGAGTTCACCAGATACTTTATGCACCAGCCCGTGACCACCGAGTAGTAAAACATGATGGCCGTCGCGACGAAACCAACGAAAGCCCCCATCCAGGCGAACTTCTCTCCCGCAAGCCTCGCGATCCCTCCCACGGTCCCCATCCGGGTCGATTTTCCGATTGCAAATTCGGCGATAATGAGAGGAATCGACCAGATGAACAGGAAGATCACCCACGGAATCAGAAACGATCCTCCGCCGTTTTGCGCCACGATGCGTGAGAACCTCCAGATGTTCCCGGTCCCTACCGCGATCCCAATCACGGAAAGAATCATCCCCCAACGCGAGGTGAAAAACTCTTTCGTCTCGGACATGTGGGTGCCTTTCGTTCGATCGCCGGGCTGTTACTTTCTGACGACGGTAACCTTGTTCATAACGACGTTTTCCACGGGACGGTCAAACGGCTTTTTTGTCTTGACCTTTCCAATCGCACGAACGACGTCCATTCCGCCAACCACTTTCCCGAAGACTGTATGCTTTCCGTCAAGCCAGGGGGTCGGAACCAAGATAATGAAGAACTGGCTTCCGTTGGTGTTCGGCCCGGCGTTGGCCATGGAGAGGATGCCGGCCGCGGTGTGCTTCAGCGTATCGACAATCTCGTCTTCGAAGGGACGCCCGTAGAAACTCTCGACGCCGCGCCCTGTGCCTGTCGGATCGCCCCCCTGGATCATGAAATTTTCGATCACGCGGTGGAAGATGACCCCGTCATAGAATCCCTTTTCCGCGAGTCCGACGAAATTCATGACGGTTTTCGGCGTTGCTTTTTCAAACAACTCAGCTTCGACAGTACCCATCGAAGTCTCGATCACCGCATACACTTTCGGTAGCTCCATGGTTTTCACTTTTTTTTGCTGTTGTGTGCCTTTTTCCTTTTCAGCCTGGGAGAATCCAATAACGGGTATGATAAGAGTGAGGAAGAAAAGCAGAGATTTCATGTGTGTTCAGACCTCCTAAATGAAAACGATTCCGATTGTTCCAACACCGAGACAGTAAAAGGAAAACATGCTGAACCGCCCCTGTTCGATGATTCTGAGGAGCAGACGGATTGCAAGATACCCGGAAGAGAAAGCCACGGCAGTCCCAACCAGGATCGGCAGAAAATATTCAACGGTTATTCCGCTCTCCAGGATCTCCTTGGTTTTCATCAGTGTTGCGCCGGCGATCACCGGAACCGAAAGCAGGAAGGAAAACCTCGCTCCCTTGAGGGGAGGCACCCGGAGATACATCGCCGTGCTGATGGTTGATCCGGAGCGGGAAATACCTGGCACAATGGCCAGCGCCTGCGCAACGCCAATCAGAATAGCTGAAACTATCCCGACTCTCTTCTCCGAAGACGGCGTTGCAAGACGCGTCAGGAAAAGAATCAGCCCCGTGAGCACAAGCATGACGGCGACCAGTTTCGGATCGGTGAATGTCTCGGAGATCGCGTCTTCGTACCTGATGCCGATCACGGCCGCCGGTATCGATCCGACAAGAATCAGAATCCCAAGGCGGAAATATTCGTTCTCCCGATAATACTGCGGAGCCAATCGGACACCTGTGAGAAGATCCCTCGCCGATCGAAGAATCTCTCTTACTTCGGGCCAGAGAGCCACGAGCACGCTCAGCAGAGTGCCAAAATGAACAAAGACTTCAAAGGTGATGTCGTCCGTGATAGGGACCTTCAGAAGATGTTCGGCCAGCACAAGATGTCCCGAACTGCTCACCGGAAGAAACTCGGTCAACCCCTGAACGGTTCCGAGAATGATTGCCTGAAGAACGGTCATAAAGCTGAGGCTCCGGAGTTTCGGGTCTTGGCTTCAATGATCAATTTTCAGTCCTCAATTTTGAGTTTTGGCTTTTTCACTTTAAACTTTCAATTCTTCCCTACCAGAGGAACTCCACGCCCAGTTTCAACCCCACGGCAAAAAAATCAAGAGAAGCCGCGGATTCTCCCACCCTCAGTTCTCTGACGTCGTTCCGGAAGACTTCTCCGACCACCCAACGGAGATCCAGTGCTATCGTTCCAAAGAAATGGTCGTCAAATTTTGTGACGCCGATCGCTTCCAGCTTCACACCGGCTCCCGTTGACCGGTAGTCAATAGCCTGTGCGCTCCCGTACAATGCCTCTGAGAACGTTCCTGCCGCATACGCGAGTCCTCCTCCCAGCTTGAATCCATACCCCTCTGCGGGAACGAGATAATGGACGATAACCCCGGGGAGTCGAACGGAATAGGTGAAATTCGAAATGCCTCCGCTTCCGGCGATCGAGTACGACTTGATCACGTAGTTGTATTCCACTCCGGCCGACCAGAACTCAGAGATCTGTACCTCGGGCGACACGAAAAATTCTATCGATGATGAGAACTCATCGAGCCTTTCGTTGAAGCCGGGCTGAGCAACAACATTGACGTAATCCACAACTGCAGGCGCGGCAAACAGGTTCATTCCCATCCCGCCCGAAACCGCAACCCATCGACCCTGAGCCTGAGCTCCGGTGAGGCCGACAATCAACAGGCAGAGCGTTCTCACCATCAACTTTCTCCGAACGAAACGGGGACGCCCAGCCGCAGGGATTCCACGATCTTGAATGTCGTCATCGTCGTTGTCACGAGGCTTTCAAAGGGAATCGGTGACAGGCTCCCGTCCCTGACGGAGGTGAGAAACCTTCGAATTTCCTCGGCGTGCCCCTTATCGACAGAAGATCGCTTGAAGACGCGGCGTTTTCCCTGTTGAAAAAGTGTGAGAATGCGGAAGTCCTCCACGATAGCTGTCCGACCCGTGGAGAAAATTTCAATGTGTTCTTTCCCAAGCCCGGCATCGCCGTTCGCCAGATACGCGATCGTCCCTATCGAGCCGTTCTTCATTTTCATCGTCACGGCAACCGAATCGTCGTCAAGCATTCCTCCGCCCGGCGGCGTCAAGGGCTCGGCAAACACCCGCACAGGAACGGAATTCGTCAGATATTGAATCAAATCGACAAAATGACACACCTCTCCCAGGATCCGCCCGCCCCCTTCGAGGGGGTTTTGTGTCCAGTGAGTGCGGGGTACAAATCCGGCATTGATTCTGTACTGTACTGCAAAGGGGCCTGTGGCATTCTCAAAAAAACGTTTCACATGTTGAATATGAGGGGCAAATCGGCGGTTAAAACCGACCATCAGAATCGGCGTGGGGGAGGCCTCCTGCGACCGCGGTTTTTTCGCCGCGAGTGCCCGGTACGTCTTCACAACCTCACGCGCATCGTCCACTCTGATCGCAAGAGGTTTTTCAACAAAGACATTCTTTCCCGACTTGAGAGCTTCAATGGCGACTGGCGCATGAAGGTTATGACGCGAGGCGATGAACACTGTGCCGATCTCCGGCTTGCCGAGTATCTCCCGGTAGCTTGTCGTCGCAAACTGGAAGCCAAACGTCCGTCCGACGTTGGCGGCGCTGAGTCCGGTACCCGTGGCGACTCCTACCAGATTTACGTCCTTGAACCTCCGGATATGCGGAAGCAAGCTCGATTGAGCAAAAGAACCTGCGCCAATGAAACCGAGTTGAAGCGCATGCGGCGAAGGTTTCCGCTTCTTTTCCTCCAGGATGATCGTCGTGGCGGGCTCGAATCTGGCCGACAGCGAGGGATCGCCGTAATCGAGAACAACCCCGACAAACCGATCACGGACGGATGACCGTCCTGTGACGAGTGCGTATGCTGACCGCGCATCCTCGAGCCGAAAACGATGTGTGATCAGCTTCTGAACGTCGATTCTCCGTTTCGTGACCAGGCGGAGGAATTCCTCCATGTTTCGCTGCTCCGTCCAGCGAACGTATCCTACGGGGTAATCGTGTCCGCCCTCTTCAAACAATGGATCGTAGCGTCCGGGCCCATACGAGCGAGAAAGCCGGAAATCCAATTCTTTCATATAGTACGGCGCACGGGGAAGCTGAAGACCGACATCCCCGACCAAGACCACCCTCCCTTTTTCCCTGCAGAGCTCGCCCGCCAGTTCCACCGGATCGTTGCTCGGCGTGGCGGCCGTAATGATCACAGCATCGGCCCCAATGCCGCGCGTGAGGGACTTCACGACTTTGGTCACGTCATCGGAATGACGCAACAGTGCCATGTCGGTCCCGCATTGTTTCGCGAGTCTTACGGCGAAGGGATCGAGGTCGATTCCCGCCGTCACGCATCCGTTCGCTTTGAGAATCTGAAGGCAGAGCTGTCCGACAATGCCCAACCCGATCACCACCACTGCTTCTCCCAGGGTCGGGTTTGCCTGACGGACACCCTGGAGTGCGATTGCCCCAATCGTCGCCGATGAAGCTTCCTCAAGCTCCACACCCCGCGGCACCCTGACGCAGAGGTTTTTCGGAACGACAGCGTATTCCGCGTGAGCGGCGTACCCGGCTCCGGCGCACGCAACGGCGTCGCCTGGAATAAACTCCTTCACTTGATCGCCGACAGTCACCACCGTGCCTGCCAGACTATACCCGAGTGAGCCGCGTTGATTGAGCTGAGTTCTGACCCGTTGCAACGTGGGAATGAGTCCATACTGCCGAACCTGTTCTAGAACTTTGCGGACGAGCTCCGGGTTCTTCCGTGCTTTTTCGAACAGGGATGCCTTTCTCGCCGCGATCCCAGCTTTCTCCGTCCCCGGGCTAATAAAAGAGAACCGTGTTCGGACGAGAACAAACCCCAGCTTCAACGCCGGAATCGGCATTTCCTCGACCCGGATCTCTCCGCTCTTGATATCCTGCGTGACCTGTTTCATGATTGGACCGGTTTTTCCGTGCTTGTTTCCAGCGACACTTCGGACACTTTGAAGTGATCCTTCAGGAAGAAATAAATTCCCGTGATCACAACGAGAATCGCACCGAGCTCATGGGTGACGATGGAAAAGCTGAGCGCCGTCACTTCATCAATGCCGTACATGCTCACGAGTGCGAACTTCAGAAACGAGTGATACGTACCGAACGCGCCCGGGACCGGAATGACGAAGGCGATCGTGCTGAGGGTTAGGAGAATGACCGCCGCGCTGAAATCCAAATGTGCTGCGGCAATCGGTTCGAACGCCTGGAACGGAACATAGAGGGCAAGCGCATACAGCCCCCACATAATGACGCTTAACAAGCCGATCCTCAAAAACTCGCGCCGCATCGCGCCAACCCGAAAACCGGACACAAACGATTCGAACACTCCTTCTACTTTCGTCCTGTGCCGGCCGGGCACCAGCTTGAGCACGATTCTGATCGAGCGGACGAGGGACTCGCTCTTGAAAAACAAAAGCGTGAAGATCGCAAGGCCTGCAACCGAGCCAAGCAGGAATAGTGGACGCACGGCCTGGATATCTTCCATGAACACGCCAAGACTCCCCGGAACGAAAAACAACACCAGGCTGAGGATCACAAAGAACGACATCATGTCAATGATTCGTTCGATGACAACGGTTCCGAGCGCCGTGCTCTTTGAAAATCCCTCCAGTTTCCCGGCAACATAGGGACGAATCAATTCACCCACACGCGGCAGGACGTTGTTGACCATGTAGCCGATCATCACGGCAGAGAAGAGATTCCGCGTGGAAATATCTTTTTTCACGTGCCCCAGAAGATATTTCCACCTCCACGCTCTGACATAGTGGCTCAGGAGCCCGACGGGGATCAATAGAGCAATCCAAAAATAGTCGACGGCCTGAAGAGAGTCCCACAGATCGGGAAAATCGACCCCGCGAAATGCAACAATGAGGAACACGGCGGCGAGAAGAAAGCCAAAGGAGGAACGAAGAAGTGTCTTGATTCGTTGGGTCATGCTGTCGTCGGAAGTCACCGGAGATCCACGACCTCCGTCCCCGGCGGCGGCGAAAACGAAAATTGGGTGTCCTTCACATTTGTGTTGAGAGTCAGCGAATGAATTGAGTACGTCGTTTCGCTTTCGTTGACGTCTTGAATGAGGATCCTGCGGACAACCCAGGTTCCGTCTTCCACCCACAGCTTGACCGATTTCACAAATGAACGGTCATCTCTTGGAACAAGTTTAAGGACCACCATCGTCTTCTGCTGTTCCCCTTCGGTCCCCAGAACCGTGGCGTAGTACGATTCGGGGAGATTCAGCAGAAATTTGTCCGGAGTGATGGAATTCTGATTCTCCTTGTAGCGGTCGATCACCACCTGCTTGTTGACCGGGGAATAGGCCCAAACGGTGGAACCATCGGTCACGAGGGTCTGATGTTCCGATTCAACACGGTACCGATTCGGCTTCTTCATCGTGAGCGTTCCTTGAAACTCCTGCTCGATCTTCGAAAAGCCAAACTTCACCTGCTGGGAAAACTCTGCAATCAGGTTGTCGATCATCTCAAAACGCTGTTGCATCCCTCCGGTTACATCGCTCAGGGACGGCGCTTGTTGCGCAAAAACCGGCACCGAGAGAGACAAAACTATCACGCAAACGTTCTTCATACAATACTTCTGAGGATAACGTCCAACTCGGCCTCGGATTCAATCAGCACTTCACGAGCCTTGCTTCCATCGAAGGGACCGACAATTCCCGCGGCTTCCAGTTCATCGATGAGGCGGGCTGCACGTGAGTATCCGACCTTCAAACGGCGCTGAAGCAGCGAGACCGATCCTTGCTGGTGCCGGACAATGATCTTGGCGGCTTCCTCAAACAACTCGTCACGGCTCCCGTCGGCTGCGGGTCCGGAAGCTCTTTTCTTTTCAAAGGCCGAAGGAAGCTGCAACGGCTGGCTGTACCCTTTCTGACGTCCGATGTGGCCTGTCATCGCCTCGACTTCCTCGGTTGAAATGAACGCGTTCTGCAGGCGGATCGGCTTTGGCGAGCCCGGCGGGAAGTACAACATGTCTCCGTTTCCTAAGAGCTGCTCTGCACCGTTCATGTCGAGGATGGTTCGCGAGTCGATCTTTGTGGCGACCTGGTAGGCAATCCGTGCCGGAAAATTCGCCTTGATCACGCCCGTAATCACGTCCACCGACGGCCGCTGTGTCGCAAGGACCAGATGGATCCCCACTGCGCGGGCCAACTGGGCCAGTCTCGCAATCGGCTCTTCCACTTCACGGGCGGCGGTGATCATAAGATCCGCGAGCTCGTCGATGACGATAACCAGATAGGGGAGTTTCCGGTGCTTCACCGCTTCAGTGTCGCGGAGCCGGCCTCCCCGGATCCGCTCGTTGTAGTCGGCGATATTGCGCACAGCCGCCGCCGCCAAACGGTCATAGCGCTTTTCCATCTCCAACTCCACGCTCTTAAGAACCAGCACGGCGTTCTGTGGAGTGGTGATGATTTCTTCCTGAATATCCGGAGACACGGCAAGGTAATGGTGACGCAGCTGACGATACTGCGAAAGCTCGATCTTCTTTGGATCGATGATGATGAACTTAATATCGCTCGGATGCAGACGGTACATCAGACTTGCGAGGATCGTATTGATGCCCACACTCTTCCCCGATCCGGTAGCGCCGGCGATGAGAAGATGCGGCATGCGGGCCAGGTCGTCGACGAAGACCTCGCCGGAAATGGTTTTCCCGAGGGCAAGGGGCAGCGCAGCCCGCGTGTCGCGGAATTTTGACGAGTTGATGACGCTTCGAATTGTGACCAGGCCCGGCTTGTGATTGGGGATTTCGACTCCCACGGTTCCTTTTCCCGGAATCGGCGCAATGATCCGGATTCCCTTCGCCTTCATCGCAAGGGCGATGTCGTCTTCCAAGCTCTCGATCCTGCTGATTTTCACCCCCGTGGCAGGCACGAGTTCGTACAGGGTCACGACCGGGCCGGGAGTCACGGCAACGCTTTCGATGGCAACGCCAAAATCGGCAAGCTTTGACCGGAGGAGTTCCGCGTTCGACTTAAGCTCACCCTCGTCAACGTGCTCCGCGGACCTCGCGGAATCCAGCATCTCAACGGAAAGGGGAACATAATCGATTTCCTCCACGATCTCCGTCTGTTGTCGACGTTCATCGAAATCCACCTCTTCCTCTTCAACGGCCTCCTTGATGTCCAACTGGAGGTCCGCAGAGGATCCAGGAGACACATCGAACGGCAGTTCGCCGGCCGGACTGTCCGCCTGCGCAACAGGACGCGCATCGGGTCTTGCCGTTGGAAATACAGGTGGAATTGTCCGTTTCGGCGTTCCCGTCGCCGTGTACGTTTCTTCTTCCCCTTTTCTGATCTCAACCCTCCCAACGGCGGCTTTCTTTGCACGCGCAACGATTCGGAATCCCACGCTCAACATCCGCTCCCACACGGCATCCAATCTGGCCCCGGTCTTCAAAAACCTGAGTTTCAATCGTTCAGAGGCGCTCGGAAGATCGATGTCAAACAACAGGATCGCGACGGCCAGCAACAGACCGACCAGAACAACGAAGGTCCCGGTCATCCCGATCAATGCAGAAAAAATACTCGCGAGAAAATCTCCAACAACGCCGCTCCATTCCGTGGAGAGGACCGGCTCCGCGGAGGTAAGGCGTACGGCTCCACTCAACGCGGAAAACAGGATGGCAAGAGCCACAACATAGTTCGTCACGACAATGAGCTTCTGAACGTTTCGCTGACGGAGCCACACCCACGACCACACAAGGCCGAAAATCGGAACGACGATGACGGCGTATCCTATGGTTGAGTTGATCAGCAAGTTCGCGAGCAAAGCACCCAACAGTCCCAGCAGGTTCTGCGTTTGCGCCGCCTTCGCCATGATGAGCTCGTCGTTTGTAAGGACCTTCCACAGATCGACAAAACGGATATCCCCGCTTGCCTGATCCTCGGCGCTGTATGAGAGCAGACTGAGCAGGAGCATGAACGAAATGAGGATGCCGCCAAAGCTCAGAAGCTGATTCTTTCTGCTTCTTCGTTTCCTCGGAGCCAGAACTGTTCTCGGATCGTCCATGACACGCGTCTCCTTCATGGAAGTTTCACGCAACCGGTGTCGCGGCGTTTTTGTCAACCGAAGCAGTACCATCCTTCCGAAGCCTGATCGATGTCCCGATCATCATCGGGAGAATGGGCATGGAGTCAACCTCGGCACAGACTTTGATGTCTTTCTGAAAGCCGATCTCGATCAAGTACTTGCCGTGATCGGTGTTCTTCAGCATTTTGAGAATCGACCTCCCGAAACTCTTTGTAAGGCTTTGAGCAGCCAGCGAGGCATCGCTCAATTGGATCGAAAGGGATTTTTCCTGTGTAAGACGTTGGATGATCATTCCGGCGCAGACCGCGTCTTCAAGACTAAATCCACCGGCTTGAGCCGGCCTTCCCGCACACAAGAGAAGGATGTCGGAGTTCAGACTCTTAATCAGATCGACCACGGCACTGAGATTCACAAAGGCGCCGACGGCCAACAGACGGGCGTACCGGCTTTTCACCATGGCCACCGAGCCGTTCGTCGTGCAAAAAATTATCGATTTCCCGCGCACCATCGCTTCCGAGTATTCCAGAGGAGAATTCCCCAGATTAAACCCCTGGATCATTTTGCCGTTCCGTTCACCGCCCCGAAGGGTGACGTCACCGAAGAGGCTTCCCGAAATCTTCACTGCGGATTCAATACTGCCTACCGGAATCACTTCCCGCGCGCCGTTCTGTAGCGCCGCGATGATCGACGTACTCGAACGCAAAACGTCGATCACAACGACGTTCTTGTCACGAAGCTGCATCTCATCAAGCTGTCCCTGCGAGAAACTCAGATCGATCTTCATGAAAAACGTTCCTGAGCGTTTACGACCGACGTACGAACGGAAGAGAAACCACCGTTGCCGGAATCTCTTTCCCACGGATGTCCACCGTCAGCACCGTTCCCGGCATGGCGGAATCCGGCGAAACAAAGCCAAGACCCACCCCCTTCTGAAGGGTCGGCGAAAAAGTTCCGCTTGTGACTTGTCCGATGCTTTTTCCGTTTTTCTTGAGCTCATATCCGTGACGGGCAAGGTTTCTGTCCGGAAGGGTAAATCCGACCAGCTTTCTGGCTAATCCTTTGTTCGTGGCTGCGACCAGTGCAGGCCTCCCCACAAACTCGCCTTTGTCGATTTTGGTAATCCACCCCAGCCCCGCCTCCAGCGGATGGGTTGTCTGATCGATATCATTGCCGTAGAGACAGTATCCCATTTCCAAGCGGAGCGTATCCCGGGCCCCCAATCCGACCGGCGCGATGTCGAACTCCCTGCCTGCTTCAAAGATTGCATTCCACACCTCAGAGGCCTTTTTCGGATCGGCCTCAAAGTACAGTTCGAATCCGACTTCCCCGGTGTACCCTGTTCTGGAAATCATCATGTCGACGTTTGCAAGAGAATCACGCACAAACCGGTAGTACTGGATCGCCGAAAGAACCCGTTTCGTGAGCTTCTGAAGCGTCGCCGGCGCTTTCGGACCCTGAACCGCCAGAAGGGCCGTCCGATCGCTGGAATCATTCACCGTAACGTCTCCCGTGATGTGCATGGACAACCATTCGAAGTCCTTCGCACGATTGGAGGCATTCACGACCAGCATATAGGAATCGCCACAATGGTAGACCAGGAGATCGTCGACGATCCCGCCGTCGTCGTAACACATGGCTGAATACTGCGCTTTCCCTTCGGAGAGCTTCGAGACGTCATTGACCGTCATCCTCTGAAGGAACGCCTGCGCATCCCTGCCGCGCACTTCGAACTCACCCATGTGTGAAACATCGAAGACACCCACAGACTCGCGGACCTTGAGGTGTTCCTGCACAATGCCGGACGGGTACTGGACCGGCATTTCATATCCGCCAAACTCAATCAGCCTTGCACCGAGCGAACGATGGATCTCGTAAAAAGGAGTCCGTTTCATTTCTTCGATTGCTGACCTTTTTTCCAATCGGAAAGAAATTTCTCCAGTCCGATGTCGGTCAGCGGATGCCGGATCAGCTGGTCGATCACTTTGAACGGCATCGTGCAAATATCGGCTCCGATCATGGCTGCTTCCACCACATGCATCGGATGGCGAACACTGGCAACCAGGACCTGCGTGTCGAAGTCGTAGTTTTTGTAGATCGTGACGATCTGTTGGATCAAATCCATGCCGCTGTGACTGATATCGTCAAGCCTGCCAATGAACGGGCTGATGATATATGCGCCGGCCTTTGCTGCCATGAGAGCCTGGTTTGGCGAAAAGCAGAGCGTCACGTTCGACCGAACGCCCTCCGCCTTCAAGGTCTTCACCGCCTTCAGACCTTCCTTGATCAGCGGGATCTTCACCACGATGTTCTTGTGAATGCTGGCCAGATCCTTTCCTTCCTTGATCATCTCATCCGCTGTGATGGAGACGACTTCGGCACTGATGTCGCCGTTCACGATCTCGCAGATCTCCTTCAGTAACGCGCGAAACTCCTTCCCTTCTTTCGCAACAAGGCTCGGGTTCGTCGTCACTCCGTCCAGAATGCCCATACTGGCCGCTTCTCTGATCTCTGAAATGCTCGCCGTGTCGATAAAGAATTTCATAACGCTGGTCCTCAGTTACGCTTTGTAGTCTTCCGTAATGTCTTTGCCACTTTTCACCGAGATGAACCGGAACTCATCGGCCTGAAGGGTTGCGTCGGGAACGATCTTGATCTTCACAAATAACTTAAACATGATCCGCGTTAAGCGGGAAATGGTCCCGTGGGTCAGGTATTCGCCGATCGAGGGATGGACACGCAGTTGAAGACGAAATTCGCGGGATTCTGACTTGAATCGCCTGATCCAGCGCTCAATCGTGTTGATCGTCGTCGTCTTGGACTGCACCAGCCCGGTTCCCCCGCAGGTGGGACAGGCCTCGCTAAAACTGAGGTGGACACTCTGACGGATTCTTTGGCGGGTCAGCTGCATCAGGCCGAATTCCGTCAAGGGAAGTGCCGTGACTTTCGCACGATCTTTTCTTAACTCCTTCTTCACCTCATCATAGACCTTTTTCTTGTTTTTTTCATCCTCCAGATCGATAAAGTCGATAACGATGATGCCGCCGATATCCCGAAGACGAAGCTGGCGGCAGATCTCTCTTGCGGCCTCAAGGTCCGTTCGAAGCGAATTTTGCTCCTGCTCCTTCTTCGCCGCGTACCGTCCGCTGTTCACATCGATGACGGTCATGGCTTCCGTTTTTTCGATGTAGATGTACCCCCCGCTCTTCAGCCAGACTTTCCGGCTCAAAAGGGTCTGGATGTCTTTCTCCACCCCGTACTTGTCGAAGACCGGCTCTTTGCCGCGATAGAGCTCCAACCGATTGAGCATGTCTGGAGACGTCCACTGAACGTACGCTTTGATCTCCTTGAACATTTTTTTCTCATCCACCACCACTCGCTCGACGTCGTGGGAAAACAGATCGCGGATCACACTCGAGGTCGTATTCATGTCTTTGTAAATAAGCGCCGGGGCGTTTTCATTTTTTACAGCCTTCTCAATGCTTCGCCACACTTTGACCAGCTCCTCGAGATCCTGCTTGATCAGCTCTTCGGTCTTTCCTTCGGCCACTGTCCGAATGATCGCTCCGAAACCGTCGGAAAGAAGGAAACGAACGAATTTGCGGAGGCGTCGTCGTTCTTTGAAGTTGGTCAGTTTTTTGGAAACCCCCACTTTTCCGTCGAACGGAAGCAGGACGAGGAACCGACCCGGCAGGGAGATTTCCGACGTGACCCGGACTCCTTTTTTCCCGACCGGTTCCTTGGTAATCTGAACGAGGATTTCCTGCCCTTTTTGGAGGTTGATGTCACGGCGGCGGTCTTCGTGGCGTCGCGCTCGCGGGGGCGTTGGAGGTGGCGCTACCGTCACGGCCTGAGCCGCTTCTCCGCCGTCTCCCCCGGCGAACCCGTGCACGGATCTTGGTTCAAGGGGATCATCCTCATCGTCATCTTCATCGAAAAGAGCGTTGTATTCCTGGAGTGAATCTCCGATGTCGGAGAAATGAAGGAAGGCGTCCTGCTGCAGGCCGATGTCGATGAAGGCGGCCCGGATTCCTGGCATGACTTTCGCCACTTTGCCGAGATAAATGTCCCCTACCACGCGTTCCTTGCCCGGAACCTCGACAAAGAGTTCGGCGAGTCTGTTATCTTCCAGAATGGCGATCCGATGCTCGTTCGCCAGCGAATTAATAATAATTTCTTTTTTCATTGGGGCACCAATTCCACCTCAGCCTGTGTCCGTAGAAACGACGACAATGGAACCCAGCTCGAAATGGAAGAAGGCCCTGCGCGGACGATGGAACACCGCCAGGCAACGACATTCGTTGATGTGAACTTCCAGAGCGACCCGGGATTTGCGCAGACACGCCGCTCCAGCGGTCGTGTTTCTCACACGCAAGACTTCCGGTGATACCTGTTGTGATTGTGAGAGAATGAATCATGGTTGAACCCGTTTTTTGCCTTCCCGGCAGGCCAACGGAGAGGCCTCACGTCCGTTGAAACCGATCATGAACGTCGGAAACAAAAAGAGGTCAAGCTACCCTGCGTCACACAATAGCGATTGCCGACCGTTGCTTCCTTCCGGACCTGGCGGGGTTGAGCACCGTCTTGTTGCACAGGACTTGACCTCAAAAAACGTCTGAGAAACAAATAAAAACCCCTAACACTCGTGAATATTAGTAATTGGTCATTGGATAAATGGTCAAATAATGAGCCCTTTAACCGGTTGGCCATTTAACCCCACAAGCCGTGCTCGTGGGGCTGATCGGAATCTCCGCCAAAGGCGCCAGCCCGCTTCCATTATGCATCAGGGGAAGCTGGCGGGGATGAGCCTTCGGCTCAGAACTCCTCTACGTTATCGTGGAGCTGATCGGGATCTCCGCCACCGGCGGATGAGCATTTGCCTCAGAACCGACCAACCTTGTGGAGCTGAGGAGGATCTCCGCCTCAAGAGCGATACGGGAAGGCGGATGAGCCTTTGGCTCAGAACTCCATCATGCCAACGTGGAGCTGATCGGGATCGAACCGACGACCTCTTCGTTGCGAACGAAGCGCTCTCCCAGCTGAGCTACAGCCCCGTCTATACTCTTGAATTTCCAGCCCTTCATTTATCCATCCGGAAAAAGGTAACGATAAAGCCCTAAAAAAACAATCGAAATATTGGGTGTAACTCTTTACCCTCGTTGATTCTAGCACTTTTTTTCGATATGATGCCTTCCTTTGAAGGAGGAACTATGGCGCGTTCACGTTCAACGAGTGGTCACTTTGAGGAATTTCTTGCCGTAGTTCGCCGGCTTCGAAAAGATTGCCCATGGGATCGGGAGCAAACTCATGAGTCCATCCGTCACAGCCTGATAGAAGAAACCTATGAGGTTGTGGAGGCCATCGACCGTCGGAATCCGGAAGAACTTAAGTCAGAGCTTGGAGATCTCTTGCTTCACGTGGCACTCCACTCCGTGATCGCGGAAGAAAGTCGGGAATTCTCACTCGAGGACGTCTTGGCCGCGGAAACTTCAAAGCTCATCCGGCGCCATCCGCATGTTTTTGGCGATGTCAAAGTGACATCCGCCAAAGACGTCAAAGCGAACTGGGAAAAAATCAAACTCAAAGAAGGTCGAAGTTCTGCGCTTGACGGCGTTCCCCGGGAACTCCCCGCGCTGCTGCGCGCGTTCAGAATCCAGGAAAAAGCTTCCAAGGTAGGGTTCGACTGGGCCGGGAAGGAAGATGTCTGGAAGAAAGTGACAGAAGAGCTCGGAGAATTCCGTTCCGCCGAGGAAGACGCAACCACGAGCGCGATCGAGGAAGAATTCGGGGATCTTCTTTTTTCCCTCGTCAATTATGCACGGTTTCTTTCGGTCAATCCGGAGTTGGCCCTTCGGAAGACGGCAGAGAAGTTTGAACGGAGATTTCGGAAAGTGGAAATCGAACTTCGGAAAAAAGGAAAAACCCCCGAAGAGGCTTCCATGGAAGAAATGGATTTACTCTGGAACGCGGAGAAAGCAGCTCGCCGTTAGGGTCTCGGATCAGAAATACCTTACCCCGTGGTCTTACGCAGGAACTGAACATCCATTATCAAATCACACATGACAAGCACGAAATCACAAACAAATCCCAAAGACCAAATTCAAACATCCCTTCCTTGGAATTTCTTTGGCGTCTGAGTCTCGACGCTAGTTTTTCTCCTCCCTTTCTCCTTCTCCCCTCTTTCCGTTCGTGCGCTCCTGGTACCGGTCGTACGCATCGATGATGTCTTTGACGAGACGATGACGGACAACATCATTCCGGTCCATATACATGAACGCAATCCCCTCAATGGCTTTGAGTACTTCCTGAATCTGGACGAGACCCGACGTTGTCCGCTGGGGGAGGTCGATCTGCGTCACATCACCGGTGATAATAGCCTTCGAATTCATCCCCAGCCGGGTCAGGAACATCTTCATTTGGATTGCCGTGGCATTCTGGGCCTCATCCAGAATGACAAAGGCGTTATGCAGCGTTCGTCCCCGCATGTACGCCAGCGGGACTATTTCAATAATTCTCTTTTCCATGTAGCTTTTGAGCTTGTCGACCGTGAGCATATCGTCCAGGGCATCATAGAGGGGCCGAAGATACGGATCCACTTTTTCCCGCAGGTCCCCGGGGAGGAAACCGAGGTTCTCTCCTGCTTCCACGGCCGGGCGGGCAAGGACGATCTTGGTAACATCACGGTTTTTCAATGCCGCGACAGCCATGGCAACGGCCAGATAGGTCTTTCCGGTTCCGGCCGGCCCGATTGAAAAGACAATGTCGTGTTTTCGGATCAGATTCACGTATTGCTTTTGACCCTGCGTACGCGGCTTAATAATTCCCATCTTCGTGTAAAGTATAGCCGCGTCCACATCCTCCGTGCCGACAGCGGGCGCCTCGGGTCCCGACCCGTTTACCGAAACAAGATCGATCACCGTGTCAACATCGTTGGGCGAGAGGTTGCCGTTCTTGCTCAGAATGTACATCAGTTCCTTGAACACCTTTTCCAACTTTGAGACTTCCTGCTGGTTTCCCCTCAGAGTAATCTGATCACTCCGCACGGTGATCGCTGCGTCAAACCGATCTTCGATCAGCTGCAAATGAGCGTCATTGAATCCCAGCAACTGAACCGTATCAATGCCCGTGAGCTCAATCTTGCGTTCTGTCAACCCGTTGCGTCCTCTATGTATGGTGGTACAGAAAAAACGAAACGCCCTCACATGCGCAGAAACTGCTGCGAGGGCGCTCCCTATTCGACAACGTTGTGTTCAAGCGACGAGACGTTGGCGGAGTCTCTCCTTTACGGCTTTGAGGCCATCCTCTGTTTGTTCCTCCAGTAGGATCGCTCAGCGTCTTTTTCTTCCTTCGTGAGCGGGGCTTTGGCGGGAATCTTCAGCTTCCATCCCGGCTCGATGATATCTGCGTTCTTGATCAGGTCGCGATTACCCTGATAGATCTTCGGCCAGAGGAACGCATTGTCATAAATTCTCTTCTTTTTTGCGATATTCCACAAACAGTCGCGGTCCTTCGCCCACGTTCCGACCGTGTAGGTCACCATGCCCATGCCCGACTCGGAATATTGCTTCAACGTATTTTTCAGAGCGTCAAGACGATTCTGAAAGTCTGCCAGGCGGTCGTTATGCCGCGGCACAGCTGCGAGACGATTTTTCTTCGCCGCGTCGATCCACTTCTGGACCTCATCCAGCTCGCCCCGGCGGTTCCACAGATCCTGGTTGGAAAGTCGTGAAAGCTCGTTGAGTTTATCGTCGATTTTCTGGAGATCTGCTTCGTACACCGAGACCTGATCGGCGCTTGCACCCGTCATAGCCAAGAGTTCCTCTTCGCACTTCTTCAGGGCCTCCGCCTTCTCCGCATCCTGCTTCTTCAAGTTTTCAACTTCGGCCCGAAGCGCATTCATCTTCCCGCCGAGGTCGTTCCGCTTCGCGGTCAATTCATTGATCTGTTGCTGCCAGGCTTCCTTGGTCAGTTCCTGGGCAAAAACTCCGATGCCAAGCGCCATCACCAGGAGCATCACAAAGCCGCTTCGTGCTAGTACGTTCATGTGTCTGTTCTCCTTTAAGACAATCTGCTGGTTACATTCCCTTGAGGCGCTGCTCTGCCACAGCTTTGTCCTCGGCGCATTTCTTCAGTTGTGCATCTCTGTCCGCAACGGTCTTCTGCAGGCCCGCCTTCTCAGACTCGAGACTCTGCAGCTGTGTCTCCATCGAAGCCACCTCGGCCTTCAGATCTTCGAGTTGTTTCAGTTCCTCGGCACTGGGTGAGCTAGAGCAACCCGCGGCAAGGACACCTGCCATCAAAAAAAGGGCACCAAGCGTCAGGCTCATCGACTTCTTCATGTGTCATCTCCTTGAAAGAAAAGGTAAAGATCGGATCTTTCAGAGTCAAAAATTCCGCTTGCATTATACACAACCGGAGTCCAAAAGTCAAGAATAATCGTTTTTTTGTGAGTTTTCTCACAAAACGTCTCAGATCAAACCCCGCTCTGCAAAGCTGCACGAACCGTCATCGGCGATGATGATATGGTCATGAACCGGTATGCCAAGAATCTTTCCGGCTTCCGCAAGCTGTCGGGTGATCGCGAGGTCTTCCTGACTCGGTTCGGGATTCCCACTGGGATGGTTGTGGACAAAGACGACGCTTGCCGCTTTTTGTTTAATCGCCTCCGAAAAACATTCGCGGGGATGCACAAGCGACGAGTTCAGGGTTCCGCTGCTGACACGCAGTTCCCGGAACACCCTGTTCGATGATGAAAGAAGCAAGACCCAGAATTCCTCATGGTTCAGATCGCGCAGCATCGGACCATAGCGGCCGACAACATCCTCCGGGGATCGCACTATCGGATTCCGGTCGCTTCCGCCGGACGACAGACGCCGGGCAAGCTCAAAGGCAGCCACCAGCGTCACGGCCCGAACGGTCCCCAACCCGCCATGCTCCAAGTCGGAAACAGAGCACCGGCTCAGATCTTTGAGCGTCCTTTTTCCGGCGAGAAGTTTTTGTGCTAGGTCGACCGCTGTAGCCCCCCTGCCCCCGGTCCGGAACAAAATCGCCATCAGCTCCGCCTCGCTCAGAGCGGAAGCACCGATCCGGATCAGCTTTTCCCTTGGCTGCTCCCCCTTCGGCCACTGTTTGATGGTCGTGTGGTAAAAGGAAGCTTCGAAGATTTTCTGATTCCCCCGTTTCATAAGACCCCCTCGTGTCAAGTGTCAGAGATGGCAGATTATCGTGGCCACGCTTCGTTAAGCGAACTTGTGAATCGAGACACTAGCGTGTTGTTTGTTGAACCGGCTCCTCCTCCGGCTCGGAGAGATCGATTTCCCCGATCTTTTGTATCGCCCGCCGCTCAAATCGCAAAAGTGTGAGAAAGGAATTCACCCTGCTCTCGCCTATCGAGTACGATGTGTGTATCCCGCGCGCTCGACGCAACTGAACCAGAGAAGCGGCAATGTCGTTCCGGCGCGCGCTCCCTCCGGCAATCACTTCAAGCAGAAGTTTCATCGAGTCATACCCAAAAAGAGAATTCGTCGTTGGCTTCCTTCCGTACAATTGCTGGTATTTCGCCGTAAAAATCTTATAAGCAGGATCGGCCTCCTCCACATACGTGTCATACGAATAGACAACGCCGTTCGAATACTCCCTGTTTTGATCCAAATAGGCCAGATCATTCCATTCACCGGTTCCCAGCAGCTGTGTCTGGAAATTGAAGTACCGTAACTGAGACGTCACGATTCCGATTTCATCCGAAGTGGCAATGGGAAGAAAGATTGCATCAACGTTCGTGACCGGCATGGCGAGACTGTCATATTTAATGATCCCCCGCTCGGTAGGGATTTTGAGCGAGTCGGCAAGGATTTTTCCGTCGGGCCCGAGGAGTTCCTCCACCGGGGCTATGGCTCCACGCTCAACGAGTGAATCCAGCAACCTCGAAGGAACTCCCAGGATCAGGAGTTTCTTCAGATCCTCATAGCTCATTTTTGATGCAAAGTTAATCACCATTGGCTCGGTCTTGTCCAGTGCCCGTTGTCTCATGGTCGATAGTTGAATGCGGAGATCCGTCGCGCCTGTCGCATACCACTGGACGTCGATGATTTCTCCGCCAAGCTTCTGCACTTCATCGAGAAACGCGTCCGCCATGGACTTCGGGATTTGTTCCGCCGGGGATAGGACCGCGAAACGCCGGGCTCCACGATCGAACGCAAAGCGCGCCATGGACCTGCCACGAACGTCATAATCCGGATTTAACTGGAAAACATATGGCCCGATCGAAGCAATGCCGTTGGCCGTGGCTGTCGGCGTGAGCATGGGGACGCTCTTTGCATTGGCAATCCCGGCGCACGCGAAGGCTTCATTGCTGAAGACGGGACCCACAATTGCGACAACATTCTCATCGGAGCAGAGTTCTGTGACAAGGCGCGCCGCAACACTCGGATCTCTCTCGGAATCCCGCACTTCCAGGTCTATTTTCGGAAGTTGGACCTGATTATACTCTTCAACTGCCTGCTTCATCCCATTCAGGAGTTCGACGCCGAGATCCCTCTGCGAAGGTTGTACAGCCTTAAGCATGAGGGGCACCAGCACCCCCACCTTGAGCTCTCCGGCCACCTCAATCCGCTCAAGCAGCTCAAGCGCTTTCTGAACGTACAAAATGGAAGGGGGGAACGACGCGACAGGGCGTAAGATATCTTGAGCCGACTTGATGTCTCCTGTCTGGTAAATGCGTTCCGCCAGGCGAACCGTCAGGAGAACCCTCACCGGATCCGATACTCCGTTTCCGAGCAGGAGCTGCATCTGGGCAATTGTCAGGTAGCTGGCGGCAATCTCGTCGAGAAGTTTTTCCGCCCGCTCGCGCAGTGTTGCGTCGCTTGCGACTTGGTGTGCCACGACAAGTTCGGCAGCCGAATCCTCATACCGCAGCATCCGGAAATAGTCAAGCCCCAGAGAATAATGGGCGTCCGGGACGTAGTTGGACTCAGGAAAGAGATCGATGAAATTCTTGAGGACGCGCACTGATTCCCGGTAATTGCCGAGGCGGTAATAGGTTTTCCCCGCCATGATCGACGCGCCGGTTGTTCTATGGTTGGTGGGGAATTCCTTGAGGCAACGCATGAACAGGGCCGCCGCGCTGTCAAACCGGGAGGCCGAAAAGTGCCTCATGGCATCGACAAACACCCGCTCGACGTCGGGCCGGAAGGCAAGACTGTCAATCTGAAAAGCTCCGGCCGCGGCCGGAACGGTACAACCGAGAAGAAGCAAAAAAAGAGGGGCACGAAGGGTTGCAGAGCGAATCACCATGGGACACTATGACCGGGATTTCGCCATGAGATGGAGCTCCTCTTTTCCCCGCAGCGCCTTGGCGTTCCGGGGTTCCAGAGACAGGGCCCTCTCAAAACATTCCGAGGCGGTCTCGGAGTCCCCCCGGCGGAGATACAAGGTTCCCACGTTGGCAATCGCATCCGTCAGCTGCGGATTTAGCTCCAAGGATTTGCGCAGATAGCGTTCAGCCTCCTCGTAGCGCTCCAACGCGAGAAGAACTTCGCCGCACATTTGCCATCCGTTCGGCTCGTTTGGATCCATTTCGACCGCGGAGACGAATTCATCATAAGCACCTGCCCATTGTCTCCGTCGCGCGAACGCGAGACCGAGAAGATAATGGCCAATCCACGAAGAGGGATCGTCGACAATCGCCTGTTTCAACACTGTAATGGCTTCCGGGAGGACATTCCGCCGGAGAAGCAGCTCACCCAGCGATTCGTTGATCTTCGGGAATTGAGGATCAATGCGTTTGGTCTTTCGGAAATGGGATTCGGCCAGCTTAAAGTTCCCGCGGGAGAAATAACACAGGGCAATGTTGAACTCCAAATGCGAACGGAGTGTGAGAGAAAGTTGCCGCTCGTGTACAAGAAGCTGTTTGTAGTACGTCAGGGCGCGGTTGGAGTCGCCGCACCTGAAATACAGATTCCCCAGAAGAAACGTGATCTTGTTCGGATCGTTACTGCGGCTCATGGCTCGCTGCAGAACGTTTTCTGCCGCCTGGTATTGCCTGAGTTCCGAGTACACGTGGGACAGTTCCACCCACGCCGATTCCAGCTCCGGGGCCGCCTCCGTGATGCGACGATACATCTGTGACGCATGGAGCAGTTTTCGCTCCTCGACGTACCCGCGTGCCTGTTCCAACATCTGGGAAAGTGTCGGTTCGTCAATCATACCGGTTGAAGATAGTTATTGACGTTTTGAATTGCAATTCAGAAGTCCCTCTTGAGCGACCGGTAGCCGACGATGAGACCAAAACTCACCAGCGCTCCCGACACGATGCTGAAGACGATGGTGGGCGGAATGATCCGGTCGGGGGGAAAGAACCTCCGGTAGAAGATTGCATCAAAGTGTCCGGTGATAGGAAACACGATGAGAGCGACGAGAATAATCAGATACACGAGGGTAAACAGAAATGTGAGGGTTGCTCCCTGAGAAGACGCGATGCGGATGGGGTTTTTTTCCTGATAGTTCACAAAGTAACTCCCAAACCCGACGTTCAAAGCGGTCATCGTGATGGAAATCCAAAACGCGCTGTAGAGGCCGAACCAGAGCAGGACCCGGTTAGTGGGGGTTAAGCGGACGAAAGGGAGGTTCGAAAAATATGCTACTACGAGCGCCAGCAGCAGCACCAGGGAAAAACCGATCGCAAACTTGATCCAATAAATCCTCCCTGTGGCGATCGGCATGCTGCGGAGGGCCCAGAACGAACGTCCCTCCAGGCTGATCAGCGGAAACGCGAACCGCAAAGCGAGGGAGGCAGAGAGGAATCCTCCGAACGCGAACAGGACAAGATACGTCAACGCCGGAAGTTCAGCAACGCGCAGAATGAAATTCAGTCCCCGGATACTGCTCACAAAAACGGAGATCAAAACGACCATGACGCCCAGATGGATCCACTGGCTGGGCTCACGGAAAAACGTCAGAAATTCCTTCTTCAGGAGCGATTCGGTTTGAAAGCCGAAGATGGAGTCTTTCTTGAAATCAAGAAAAAATGGCTTGGGATGTGCACGTTGCGTATTGGACTCTGCCTGAACCTGAAAGGTCACGAGCCAGCTTTTATAATAGAAGCGATTGGCCACGATCAGACATACCACAAACAATCCGGCCGCGACCAGGACGAGCAGGAGAGCCATGGGAAGGCCGCGTTCGATCTCTCCCCGCGAGAGAAAGAAAAGGAACTCCGCAAGCCAGTGGCTCGGAAGAAACCTTGCAAACAGGGGATCGAGCTGAGCAAGGTTGATGTCGACGTTTGGATAATATTTTGCCGTTTCCTCAATGAGCTTGACGGGGTTGGAGAATTTGAAGAAGGTGTACACAAAAATCAAATATAGTCCGCTCAGCAGGGCCATCACGCGCCTGAAGCCGATCTTCCCTGCCACTTTCATCAAAGCCATCAGAATCAGCACAGCCAGACAGGCCGAAAGAAACATGAAAGGAATGAGCAAAAACACCATTAACCCGATAATTCCGTACCACGAATAGCCCAGATAGGACCCGTAGCCGACCAGCACCATAAACGCCACCAGAAAGAGGGTTGTCGAGCTGTACAGGAAGTTGTCCAGGAACTTCAAGACAAAGATCGTTGAATACCGGACGGGCTTTGTGAGAAGGTACGCGACTTCCGGAGAGCGGTAGAGCGTTGCATACGAGACAATGATATTCCCCAGATTGACAGAAACAAAGAACACGAACAGAATCATCGAGATAAATCGATGGAAGAGGAAGAGACCGATCCTGGACTGTTCGAGGACGTAGCGTGTGATTTCATGGGAAAGAAAATACGCTCCCGCCGCAAATCCTCCGAACACCAGCAGAGAACCGAGGCCGCGCACCACGGAAACAAAACGGAGGTCAAACGTTGTTTTGAAAAACGAAATGACCTTGTACCGGAGAATGTGGAAGAAGAGACGCATCGCTACTTTGTCAGCTCGAGGAAGACCGACTCAAACTTCCCGTCATATTGTTTTTTGTACGCTTCAAGCTTTTCAAGCGTATCCATGAAAATCAACCGACCGTTCTTGATGATGCCGATACGGTCGCAGAGCTCTTCGGCAACCTGAAGGCTGTGCGTGGACATGAACACGGCCGCTCCTCCGCGCGCCTTTTGCCTCAAGGTTTCTTTGACAATCTTGGCGCTCCGCGGATCCAAGCCAACCATCGGCTCATCGATCACAATGACTTTTGGATGATGAACCAGCGCTGATGCGATTGTGATCCGCTGGCGCATCCCCAGTGAGTAATCCTCGGTTCGCTTGTCGACCCAGTCTCCGATTTCAAAGTGGGCGATCAGATCTTCGATGACCCTCGCGATTTCGGGTTTTTCCTGTTTGAACAATCCTCCCACAAAGTAAAGGAACTCCCGCCCGGTAAGCTTGTCGTAGAGAAAAGGCTGATCCGGAATGTACCCCAGGGTCAACTTGGCCATGAGAGGCTCGCGGACCGTATCGTGGCCGTTGATCAGAATGGTACCGCTTGAAGGAGTGAACAATCCTGCAATCATCTTGATCGTTGTCGTTTTCCCCGCGCCGTTCGGGCCAAGGAATCCGAAAAACTCCCCGGACCGCACGGCCAACGAAAGATCCTCAACGGCGGCAAAACTTCCGAATTTCTTGGTCACCTTGCGGAGTTCGAGCATGAGAGGAGATTAGTTGAATGATTGAAATAGTTATTGGTGATTGGTCTCTGACTTCCGACTTCTGACTTCCGACTTCCGACCTCCGACCTCTCCCCCACTACTCCCACTCGATCGTCGACGGCGGTTTTGAGCTGACGTCAAAGACTACGCGGTTCACTCCCCGAACCTCATTGATGATCCTGTTCGACGCGGAGGCCAGGAGATCGTGCGGCAAGCGCGCCCAGTCGGCTGTCATCCCGTCGACACTGGTCACAGCCCGGAGTGCAACGGTGGACTCGTATGTTCTCCCATCGCCCATGACTCCCACCGATTGCACGGGAAGAAGAACGGCAAACGCCTGCCAAAGCTGGTCATATAAGCCGGCTTTCCGGACCTCCTGAACAAAAATATCGTCAGCTGATCGCACGATTGCCAGTTTTTCCTTCGTGATCTCCCCAAGGACGCGCACCGCGAATCCCGGGCCAGGAAACGGATGCCTCCGAATCAGTTCTTCCGATATCCCCAGGTGCTTCCCCACGGCGCGAACCTCATCCTTGAAAAGCTCTCGAAAAGGCTCCACCAGCCTGAAATTCATTGTCTCCGGGAGGCCCCCCACATTGTGGTGCGTCTTGATCGTGACGGACGGACCTTTGAAAGACACCGATTCGATCACATCAGGGTACAGAGTTCCCTGAGCAAGAAACTCGAATCTTCCCTTCCGCTGCGCTTCGGAATCGCTTTCAATCTTCTTCGCATGCTCCTCAAAAACGTCGATGAACGTCTTGCCGATAATCTTGCGCTTCTGTTCCGGATCAGTGACACCCCTCAGCCGGCTTAGGAAAATATCCGACGCATCAACAAAGGTGAGATCGATCCGAAAAGTCTTCCGGAACGTCTCCACGACCAGATCGCTTTCTTTCGTGCGCATCAGGCCGTTATTGATATGAACACAATGGAGCCTGTCTCCGATGGCTTTGTGCAAAAGGACCGCCGCGACGGAAGAGTCGACTCCCCCGCTCAACGCACACAACACGCGGGACGTTCCCACCTTGCTCTTGATCTCAGCCACAGCCTGATCGATGAACGCGGACGAGGTCCAATTGCCCTTTGCCTGGCAGACGTTCAACGCAAAATTCGACAGGATCTTCGTACCGTCGGGAGTGTGGACAACCTCAGGATGAAATTGCACGCCGAAAATCTTGCGCGCAGGATTCCGGATGGCACAAATGGGCGCGTTGCTGGTGTGGCCGATCGGCTCAAATCCGGGTGGAATCTCGCTTAAGGCGTCGCCATGACTCATCCAGACGGTTGTTTCACCATCGAGCCCGGCAAAGAGATCGTCCCGGCTGTCGATGACGAGGTTCGCCTTCCCGAATTCCCTGCGGGCCGAAGGATCCACCCTTCCGCCGAATTGATCCGCAATGAGCTGCAGACCGTAACAAATGCCGAGGACGGGAACACCCAGATTAAAGATCTGCCCGGAAGACTTCGGCGCGTTCTTGTCGGAGACGCTCGAAGGACTGCCGGAGAGAATGACGCCCAGAGGTTTTCGTTCCCTGATTTTTTCAACCGGATAGTTAAACGGATGGATTTCAGAATAGACTCCCAGTTCGCGGATCCTGCGGGCGATCAGCTGGGTGTACTGAGAGCCGAAGTCGAGGACAAGCAGCCATTCATCGTGTTGCATGGATCAAATGTAGCGAAAATTCTTCGATTCCCAAAGAACGATAGCCCGGCCGCTGCACAATTGCATCGTCTCTACGATCCCAGCTATTTGGTTTTTTTCATCATCCTCTTTACCGCGTCCATGACCTCGTGCGTAAACCTCTGCCGCTCATTCTCGTTTCGAATATTAAGCAAATACTCCCTTTGGTCCTCAAGATACTTGCGTACCTCATCATCGACCTGTGACCAGACTTCTTTCTTGAACCAGTCGTACGTTTCCAGGGCGGGCATAGTCCTTCTCCGGCTGAGAGCTCGTCTGAAATTGAAACTTTTTCTTCCTTGAATCAATATGTGAAACAAGCTCCTCGTGACCTTCATGTCCTTGCGTTCCTCTTTAATGTTGATCGCAAAGACACCAGGAGCACGAAGGATCTAAGCACTCCCGACCTGTATTCTCCTGTCAACCTGATGAAGTCTGGATACTACACTCGCCCTTGTGAAGATTTTACAAACTTGTATTTTTGGGCCATTTTGTGGCTGGCATACACCTTGCTTTCTTGCTCGTTTGAGACAGTTCACAGGATTGAGGTCCACGATGAAATACATGCTTTTCATTTTCGGTTTTCTGATTGCCCTTCCGTTGATGGAGTCGTCAAGTGTCTCCACCGAGGCCCACATGCAGGCGGTGTCCATGGGCGTCAGGGTCGGGCATGCCAGCTTTTTCTACCACCACCTTCGGCCTCACGGTGAATGGATCGAGATCGAGCCCGGGTTTTACGGTTGGCGGCCTGTTCAAGTCCGGCACGGTTGGCGGCCGTATCTCCATGGCCGCTGGGCGTGGACCGACTACGGGTGGTACTGGCATTCCTACGAGCCTTTTGGCTGGGCAGTCTTCCATTATGGTCGCTGGTACTTCGACGATTATTACGGCTGGATTTGGATTC
>JACPLA010000045.1 GCA_016186715.1 Ignavibacteriales bacterium
CATGTCGATGCTGCAATCATGCTCGCCGGGGTTGACCGTGGTCAACATCGATAACGGTTTTGGTGCCGGGGCTACGGCTGCCTTAATTGCCAATTATGTTGCAGCTTCAAAAGTGAAATAGCTTGAAAACGACAGACTCCTCTACATCACCGCTCATTGGAATACTCATGGGGAGCGCATCGGATGCCGAAAGCCTCGAGCCGGCCCGAACAATATTGAGGGAGTTTGGCGTCTCTTTCGAGTTCAAGGTTCTCTCCGCTCACCGAACGCCAGATCAAACTCTTCAGTATGCCGAAGAGGCCGAAGGGCGGGGCATTCTGGTTATTATCGCAGCGGCGGGCGGAGCAGCTCATCTTGCCGGCGTTGTCGCCTCGAAGACAACTTTGCCCGTCATCGGTTTGCCAATCAAATCAAAAGCACTCAACGGGCTCGATTCCCTGCTCTCGATTGTTCAGATGCCCGCAGGGGTTCCCGTCGCCACCGTCGCCATTGACGGAGCCGCAAACGCGGCGTTGCTGGCTTGTCAAATTCTTTCTCTCAAATACCCGGAAATACGCGAGAAACTGCGAAAATACAAACTGGATCTCCAGAATAAAGTCCTGAGCGCAAAAGTGTGAATGTGATTTGAGTCCACGTTTTGAAATGAAGGTTGATTGAGCAAATGCAAAAACAATGCCAGTCGTCGCCGCGGCCGGGGATTCGTCCGCGAAAACTCTCGCAAAGAGCAAATGGCTGATGAGGGTCTTGTTGCTGACGGTTCTTGCTGCCGGTCTCATGGTTTATGTGCGAGATGCCTTTCGGATGTATCATCCGGTGATTGAAAAGCAGCCCGCCCTGATGCAATATGTTGTTGGCACATCGGACAAGATTCCCAGCAGGAACGTCGAAGCAAAAATTGAAGGCCCGTTTCTCGTCGTCTCGTTAAAGGATGTCACCGAGCACAGGCTGATCCGTTTTTTTGACCCACAGGGAAACCAGAATGTTCCGATCATCGCCTACCTCACGCCCGGTGGAAAGCTGGTGACGGCGATGAGTATCAGCGAAAACTGCCGCTCGACGGATTTTTACCTGGAGGGCGAGAACATTCATTGCGCTTCCTGCCCGTCCTACTGGAACATGACGAGCCTCGAGGCCTATGCCTGCTGTCAAAAGTTTTATCCCGACCCAATTCCGAGTACTGTCCTTGGCGACGAAATCAGGATAGAAGTGCAAACAATCCGGAATTGGAAAACCCGCTCATAGAACTCTCATGTTAAAAACTCCTTACAACAAGAGAATCTAGCTATGTCCATGCGGTCCGAAGTGGAAAAGTGGGTTGACCAATCCGCGCAGCTGACAAAACCGGACCGGGTTCATTGGTGCAACGGTTCGACCGAAGAATACAACGGATTCATCCGTGTAATGCTGGCGGATGGAACATTGCTCGAATTGAATTCAAGAACCTATCCTAACTGTTACCTTCATCGCAGTCATCCGGGCGATGTTGCGAGGACCGAAAACCTGACCTTCATTTGCACCGAAAAGCGGGATGATGCCGGGCCAAGCAACAACTGGATGGCCCCCAAAGAAGCAAAAGAAAAAGTCTCGAAGCTTTTCAACGGTAGCATGAAGGGCAGGACGATGTATGTTATCCCATACCTGATGGGACCTGTTGGATCCGAATACAGCAAGGTGGGAGTAGAGGTCACTGATAGCCTTTACGTTGCAGTGAACATGCATATCATGGCGCGCGTCGGGGATGTTGCAATGAATCATCTTGAAAAAAGCCGTGAATTTGTTCCCGGGCTGCACTCCCTTGGAGATCTTTCGCCCGACCGGCGCTTTATCATGCACTTTCCCGAAGAGAAGCTCATCTGGAGTATCGGCTCGGGCTACGGTGGAAATGCATTGCTTGGCAAGAAGTGCTTCGCACTGCGCATCGCCAGCTACATGGCGCGCCGGCAGGGTTGGATGGCGGAACATATGCTCATCCTTGGTTTGGAAGACCCGTCGGGAGAGGTGACTTACATGGCGGCTGCGTTCCCGAGCGCGTCGGGAAAAACAAACCTTGCCATGATGGTCTCCACGCTCGAACACGAAGGATACAAAGTATGGACCGTGGGCGACGACATTGCATGGCTTCACATCGATGAGGAAGGCCAGCTCAGAGCAATCAATCCCGAAGCAGGATTCTTCGGTGTTGCTCCAGGTACAAGCGTCAAAACGAATCCGATCGCCATGCGGACGATCAATCACAACAC
>JACPLA010000039.1 GCA_016186715.1 Ignavibacteriales bacterium
AATGGGATCAGATTTCGGGAGCGAGGGCGATCGTCGAAGCAAACTTCAAGGACATGGATGTCGCTCCCTCGCAAGGATCACACTTCTTTCAAAACATCACTTCTTTCATGGTCGGTTACTTCACGATCAGATCAAAAAACACGTCCGACTTTGTGGATTGGGATTGGCTCCTGGCCCAGACGCCCCAACAGAAAAAAAAGTATGTGCGTTTGCTCCATTTTAAGAAGCCGGTGGTCATCAAAATGAACGGACATGAGAACAAAGGGATCATTCTCAAGCCGGAGTAGGCAGTATGGGAAAGGCTGAGAATCAGAGAGACCGTCCCGTTCCCGATACATGCCCCCACTGCGGCCAGAGCCTTAGTCGGTGGGAACAGGTTTTGCTCGGTGTCGACCGCGCTCTCATGTGTAAACACTGCTGGTACCGCATTCTTCTCAAATATTGTCGGGTCTGGCGACCCAACCTACATGCCGTAACGTTGATGTCAATAGTTGATGAAGATTATTGGCAAGCCAATTAAGATAACCTCGCAATGACAATGATAGCTGAGAGATGCACCTGGTGCGAATCTTTTTCCTTGCACCGTGCCTTGTTTTCTTCGTATTTTCAACGAGCTTTCCTCACTTGCCCTCTGAAATTCTGCCCATGAATTTATTTCATTCTCGTTTTCCGCAGTGTGCTGGTTTTTGATATCGTTTTTTCATCCCGAGTGAGATGGGCGGGAAAAATCCGGGCAACCCTGAAATTTCTTCTTGGCAAGCAAACATGACGCTGGAGACGAACCAATGGCTTTTGTGAAGGAAACACGGTGCAAGAAATGCGGAAGGAAATTCTTCTGGTGCATTGAGCGGCCGGGCGACGGCTTCTGGGATCGATGGAAAAGCGACGACGGCAATACGCTTGCCAGTTGGTTCCTGTCCAACAACCTTTGCTGGGATCACGCCTTTGAAGCGATGCCCGGGCAGTTTCGCAGGTTGATCCGGACCATCGAGTACGAAGAAGAGGAATCGGTTCCACAACCTCAGGCCTGATGCCGGTCACACCTTTATCCTTTGAGTTCCGAATCCAGGAGATTTCATGAAACGAAATATTACACTGGGTCTGATTCTTATTCTTGCTGTCGTTTGTTCGTTCTCTCAGACGAAACGACCGATCACGTTCGACGACCTGATCGCAATGGGTCGCGTCAGTCAGCCTGAGATTTCGCCGGACGGGAAAACGATTGCGTTTGTCATCACGTATCATGACAAGACTGAAAATACGACGAACAGCAACATCTATCTGGTCTCGACCGGCGGCGGAACAATTCGTCAGCTGACCAACGCCGCCAAGGGGAACAACAATCCGCGATGGCTCAGCGACGGGTCAGGTCTGGCGTTTGTCTCAAGCCGCGACGGGGAGTCTCAGGTGTGGACCATCCCCGTTCAGGGAGGGGAGCCGCGCAAGCTTTCTCATCTTTCGTCCGGGGTGTCAGGGTTGATTGTTTCCCGGCGAGGCAATCTTGCCGCATTCAGCTCCGACGTCTTTCCCGATTGTCCTGACGACGATTGCAACGCGGCACGGAAAGCCGAAAAGGAGAAAAGCACGGTGAAGGCAAAGGTGTTTGATCGTCTTCCGTACAGGATCTGGAATACCTGGAAAGACGGAATGAGGAGTCATGTGTTTGTTACGGAGCTCGACCGCGGAAAGCTCGTGGATGTGACACCCGGGGACTATGATACTCCTCCGATCGATCTCGGCGGACGATGGGACTACGATTTCTCCCCGGATGGGAAAGAACTCGCCTTCACACGGAACCCTGATCGCGATATTGCCATCAGCACCAACAATGATATTTTTGTGGTTCCCGTGTCGGGCGGTTCAGCAAAACGGATCACGACAAACCCCGCCAACGACAGCCAACCGTCGTATTCTCCCGACGGGAAGTACATTGCCTACCGGAAGATGGATCGGCCCGGTTTTGAAGCCGACCGGAGGCAGCTGATGCTGTATGAGCGTGCGACCGGGAAACACATCAATCTGACCGACAAGATCGATTATAGCGTTGACGAGGTCCTCTGGTCGCCGGACTCGCGGACTCTGTATTTCACCGCTGATGACAAAGGGCATAAGTCGATTTTCAAGTTGTCGGTTTCTACACAGAACGTCGAGATGCTGATCAACCGGGGATATAATCATTCTGTTGGGATAAGCCCGGACGGAAGAGTCCTTATTTTTGTCAAAGAATCGATTGACAAGCCCGCGGAAATCCATCGTATGGACATCAGCGGGAAGAATATCCGGCAGCTTACGAATGTCAACGGAGATCGAATCGGCGGGTTGGAGATGTATGGATTGGAGGAGTACTGGTTTGAGGGAGAGGACAGAGCGAAGGTGCACGGGTGGATTGTTCGGCCACCCGGGTTCGATCCGAAGAAAAAATATCCGGCCGTATTTCTGGTTCACGGCGGTCCGCAAGGCCAGTGGGGCGACCAATTTCACTACCGCTGGAGCGCCCAGATGTTTGCCTCGCGCGGCCACGTAGTGATCATGGTAAACCCGCGAGGGAGCACCGGATATGGTCAACGATTCACCGACGAAATCACCAGGGACTGGGGAGGAAAAGTGTACGAAGATCTGATAAAAGGGCTTGATGCGGCCCTGGCACGGTACCCGTTCATCGACGGAAACCGTGTTGCCGCTGCAGGAGCTTCATACGGGGGATATATGATGAATTGGATGTTGGGTCACACGAAACGATTTCGATGTATGGTAAGTCACGACGGGGTCTTCAATCCAAAGAATATGTACGGCACGACGGAAGAGCTTTGGTTTCCCGAGTGGGAATTCGGCGGAACGCCGTATGCGAGCCCTGAGCTCTACGAAAAGTGGTCGCCCCTCAACGTTGCGTCGAAATTCGAAACCCCGACATTGGTTGTTCACGGACAGCTCGATTATCGGGTAGATGTGAGCGAAGGATTTCAACTGTTTACAGCCCTCCAGCGCCAAGGCGTGAAATCCAAGATGCTGTATTTTCCGGATGAGGGTCATTGGGTGATGAAACCGGCGAATGCAGAGTTGTGGTACACATCCGTTTTGGATTGGATTGACGAACACACACAATAACATCCAGCGATGAACAAACACAGAATTCAATCGCAGGAACCGGCAGGGGAAAGCGGCGATTGGCCCAGTGTGATGAGCGAAGTGGTCCCGATGTTTGCCATCACGCGTTTTTTTATTTTCATCGTGGCGTATGGCGGGTATCATTTCATTGGCGGGGAACTCCCTTCCGACAACTTTCTCTGGCATGGCATCGTTCCCGACAGCAACGCCTTTTTGCGTATCTGGCAGAGGTGGGATTCTATCCATTACCTCTCGATCCTCAAGAACGGATACAGCCATTTCACCCCGGAGGCGATGAACACGGCGTTCTTTCCCCTTTATCCAATGCTGGGATATGTTGTGAATCTCTTGTTACGAATGCCGACGTTTTCACTTCTGCTCGTTTCCAACGTGGCGTTCTTTTTTGCCCTTACCTTTCTCGTACGTCTCGTGCGACTTGACCACGGAGACGACGTTGCCAAACGGACCGCATTTTACGTTGCGATTTTTCCTTTTTCGTTCTTCTTTGCCGGGATGTATACGGAGTCGCTCTTTCTTCTTACGCTCGCCGCGACGATGTATTACGCCCGAAAAGGGGAATGGGTTAAGGCTGGAATCTGGGGAATCCTTCTGACTTCCACGCGCTTGGTGGGAGTCGCCGGGGTGCTTGCCGCCGGGATCGAATACATGCATCAGCGTGGGTGGGACTTCAGGAAGTTGGACAGGTATGCGCTGGCGATTGTCGCCATGCCGCTGGGACTCCTTGGATATATGCTGTACACCCATTTGGCCTTTGGAGATTTCTTCTCTTTGTTCGAATCAAGTCAGAAAGGGTGGAATCGTCAGATTGCCTGGCCCTGGGTATCGTTTCAGGAGCATATCACTCGAATTCAGCTCGGAACCGCCTTCCCAATTTTCATTTACAATGTGATTTTTTCCTTCCTGGCCCTGGCCTTGAGTATGATGAATTTCCGTTATCTGCGTTGGTCGTACGCTATCCTGGCGCTTGCTTTGGTGCTGATTCCATTCTCGTCGAACTCTTTGAATGCAATTCCCCGGTATCTTATCATCGTTATTCCGAACTTCATCCTCCTTGGAATACTGGGAGGAAAAAAATCGTTGGACCTCTTTATAACGACCGGTTCGCTGATCTTCCTGGGGTGTCTCACCGTTTTGTACGCAAACTGGGTGTATGTCGGATAGGGACGCCCTTTGAAACATACGAATCGAAACATTCCTCGGGTAAGATAAGATGACACAATGGTTGAGGTTCGCTTCTCTTGCTTTCGCGCTCATTCTCACATCGCACGGCTTATGGGCTCAATCAACGCCGTTCCTGACGGACGATGAAATCCGCATGCTGAGCAATGAAATTTCAGGCGACCGCGCGTTTGAACATATTCGGGTTCTCAGTCGCTGGCATCGGGACTCGGGGACAGATGGATATTTCAAGGCTGCCGAGTACGTGATGCAGGCCGCGAGGGAGGCGGGATTGGAGGATGTGCGGTTCATCGAACAGCCTCTCAGCGGTCCCAACTATACGGCTCACTCTGCGGAATTGTGGATGATCGAGCCGGTCGAAGTGAAGCTGGCGGACATCGGAGATCATGCGACATACCTTGCCGACGGGAGCCATGACGCCGATGTGACGGCCGAGCTTATTTGGATTGGCGGCGCTTCGTCTGCGGAGGTGAACGACCGGGAGGTCCGGGGGAAGATCGTCCTCACGAGCGGATCCCCCACTGCAGCTGTTCTCAATGCTGTCCATTCCAGGGGAGCTCTTGGCGTCGTTTCCTATCAGAGTTCAGAGTCGAAAAACCCGATGGACTATCCGGATCAGATCGGCTGGAATCGAATTCCGGTTCGCCCGCCGGAAGGGAAACCGGGGACGTTCGCGTTCATGCTCTCTCCCAGAAAAGGGGATGCTCTTCGGAAGATCCTTGAGACGAGCGGAATGCAGGATTTTCTCGCCACCGGTAAGGAAACAAAAGGGGGAAGGATAGTCGTTCGCGCCCTCGTTGACACTGAAATCGGTACGACCCCCGGACGCACAGGGTTCGTCGAGGGTTGGATTCGGGGCAGCAAGCATAAAGATCAGCAGATCGTCCTAACGGCTCATCTCCAGGAAGAACAGGGATCCGCCAACGATGATGGCAGCGGATGTGGAAATCTCCTCGAACTGGCGCGCGTGTTCAATAAGTTGATTCGGGAAGGAAAGATGACCCGACCGCTCCGTGACCTCCGGTTTTGGTGGGTGGATGAAATCTATTCCGAATACCGTTACTTCTCAGACTATCCGGAAGAAATTGGAAAAATCATCGCCAATCTTCATCAGGACATGACGGGGGCAAACCAGGCACTGGGAAGCAGAGTCCAGCATCTCATTTTCGCCCCACACTCGCGGACCTCATACCTTGATGCTCTGTTTGAAAGTATTGGCACGTACGTGATCCTGACGAATAACGGATTTCTGGCCGCCAGCCGGCAGGGTGGTCTCCCGCGCCCGTTCACCCGGCCGATCTTCTCAGCCCGGGGAAGCCGTCAGGGCTATAATGCCCGATTCGTTCCCCATTTTGGCTCATCCGATCACATGGTCTTTGTCGATGGCGGCATTGGCATCCCTGCTGTCGCCATGATCAACTGGGACGACGATTTCATTCATTCGTCCGACGACGATCTGCATCAAATTGATCAAACCCAGCTGCAGCGGAACAACTTTATTATTGGTGCAATGGCTTATAGGCTTGCCGTCGCCATGGAGCAAGACGCCCCCCTGTTCTTCTCGGAGACATTCGCTCAGGGCACTTCACGGCTTTCGAACGATTTGAAGGCAGCCGCGGCATTGATCCGGTCTTCCGGCGGAAGCCCGGAAAGCTGGAAGGATGCGCTGATGGTTGTGGAGCAAGGTGTGGAGCGCGAACAAAGGGCGATGCGATCTGCAAAAGTGTTTGGCGGGATGAACGGGTCTGCAGATCGGATGATCGCTGAGTTCTCGAAACGATTGGAGCAGAAAGGCGCGGATCTGCGTGAGGATCTGAGGATTGTGTATAACAGCATCTTCGGAAAAGAGCCGGGATCACCGAAGCTCACTCCGGCCGAAGTGTCCGCTTCAAGGAAAAAACCCACCAACGTCATGCCGCTGGGCATCTACCTTGCCAAACGCAGGGGGATATCGTCCAAGGCGGGAGGTTCGCTCCATGGGTTGATGAGGGGAGAGGTATTTGCTTTTGTTGACGGTCAACGAAGCTACTATGATATCTACAAAGCGGTCAGGGCTGAGGCGCTGGCAGCCGGCTCATGGTATTACGGCACAGTGACGCTGGACGATGTGGTTTCTCTTCTTGATGCGGGAGTATCCACAGGAGCATGGACGCTGAAGTAAGCAAGAAAGTATTGTGCCCATGAATTCTGTTCATAAAACGATGATCAGACTAAGAGATCCTCTTGTAGTCCTCGCGATGTTATTTGTGGCTTCCTGGGTTGATGCCTGGCCCCAGGCAAAGCTCAAACCGACCGTCATTCTTATCTCAATTGACGGATTTCGCTATGACTATCTCGAGAATACCAATTGTCCCACCCTTCGCGCGCTTGCCGAATCCGGAGTAAAGGCACGGTGGCTGGTTCCGATCTTTCCAACAAAGACGTTTCCGAATCACTACACTCTGGTGACGGGTCTGTACGCTGAAAATCATGGTGTGGTGGGAAACACCATGTATGATCCTGAGTTCGATGCCCTCTTTTCCATGGGTCGGCGTTCGGAAGTGATCGACGGAAGATGGTGGGCGGGAGAGCCGATATGGGTTACTGCGGAAAAACAGGGTGTGAAGAGCGCAACGTTCTTCTGGCCCGGCTCAGAGGCTCTCATTGCCACGAAGCGCCCTTCATATTGGACGCGCTACGACGGGACAATTCCACATTCAAACCGGGTGCGGCAGGTCTTGAACTGGTTGGATTATCCCGAGGAATCCAGGCCAAGGGTCATTACCCTCTATTTTGAAGCTGTCGATCACGCCGGACACGATTACGGACCGGTGTTTTCGGCAATGGATCCGACAATCCGTATCGTCGATTTGGCCATTGGACTACTTGTGGAAGGACTTAAGGCGCGCAACATTTTTGAATCTGTGAACATCATCGTAGTCTCCGACCATGGGATGGCCGTCACGGCCGGAGAACAGACGATTTATCTTAATGACTACGTCGATACCGGGAACCTTCGAGTCGTGGACCGGGGCATCATTGTTTCTCTCTGGAGTCAGCCGGAGACAATAGACTCCCTGGCGCGGGTTCTTGCCGGTGTACATCCAAAGATGAGGGTGTACAGGAAATCTGAGATCCCGGATCGTTGGCGCTACAAGAACAACCGGCGGGTTGCGCCTTTGGTGCTCGTTGCGGAGGAAGGGTGGGGGATCAGACTCAGGGGCGAGCGGGAATACTGGGACGGGAGGGAACGCGGGGGCGACCATGGCTATGACAATAATCTCCCATCCATGAGAGCGTTTTTCGTCGCGCACGGTCCGGGATTTGCCCAACGAAAGACCGGCGGTCCGATTGAAAATATTCACGTCTACAATCTGATGTGTCATCTACTCGGATTGATTCCCGCGCCTAACGACGGGAATCTTCAGGATATGAGTGAAATGCTCCGGTAAAGCGGGAATTCCGCCCGGAGATACTATGAACTTCATCATTCGATTTCTAACTCTCCTTGTCATGAGCGGTGCCCCATCTGCACAGCCTTTTCAACAGTTTTCCGATCCTCCGGTAGCGCGGAAGGTGCCCACTGAGCATGCCCTCCACGGAGATGTCCGCATCGACAATTATGCCTGGCTTCGACAGAAGTCCGATCCCGATGTCATCAACTACCTTGAAGCTGAAAACGGGTACACTGAGGCGGTTATGAAGCCGACAGAGGAGCTTCAGGATCGGATCTATCAGGAAATCCTGAAAAGAACGAAGCAGACGGATCTCAGCGTGCCGTACAAACTTGGAGAGTATTGGTATTATTCTCGAACGGAAGAGGGGAAGCAGTACAGCATCTACTGCAGAAAGAAGGGGAGTCTTGAAGCACCTGAGGAGATTGTTCTTGAACTGAACGAACTTGCTAGGGGACATCCGTTCCTCGGTCTGGGGGTGTACCAGGTCAGTGATGACGGAACCATGCTGGCTTATTCCCTCGATACCACGGGGTTCCGTCAGTACCGCTTGTTTTTGAAGAACCTCACGACCGGAGAGATTCTCAAAGACTCGATCGGCCAGGTCAATACTGCGGTGTGGGCCGCCGACAACAAAACCCTCTTTTACACGAAAGAAGATCATGCGAAGCGCCCCCACCGTTTCTACCGTCATCAGCTGGGTCAACCCTGGAAAGAAGATGCCCTCCTGTTTGAAGAGAAAGATGAGTTGTATCGGATCTGGACGTACCGCTCGCGGGACAAGCAATATGTCTTTTTGATGTCTGCGAGCGCCGTCACGAATGAAGCGCGATACCTCTTGAGTATGGATCCGTTTGGGTCGTTGCGGGTATTCCTGCCGAGGGAAGACGGGCATGAGTACGATCTGGATCACCGGGAGGGACTCTTCTACATTCGAACGAACAAGGGAGCCAAGAATTTTCGGCTCGTTGCGACAGACCCCAAAAAACCATCGCCCGAATCCTGGAAGGAGTTGCTGCCGCATCGTCCGGAAATCAAGCTGGAGAATGTTCTCCTTTTCAAGGATCACGCCGTGTTCGTGGAACTCGAGGAAGGCCTGATCCGGCTGGTGGTTCACGATTTCCATTCGGGCGAGTCCCGTTCAATCGCCTTCCCCGAACCGGTGTATTCGGCTTTTCCGGGCGCCAATCCCGAATACGATGTCGAAACGTTCCGATACAACTACCAGTCGTTTATCACGCCGAGTTCTGTGTATGAGTATGACACGAAAACCCGGAAAAGCCGGCTTCTGAAGCAGACGGAGGTTCTGGGCGACTTTGACACGTCGGACTATACTTCAGAGCGGATCTGGACGGAAGCAGAGGACGGCTCCAAGGTGCCCATTTCGCTTGTCTACAGGAAGGGGTTGAAGAAAACCGGTCAGAACCCGTTGCTCCTTTATGGTTACGGCGCTTACGGAATTTCAATTCGTGTTGCTTTTTCCATACCCCGTTTGAGTCTGATTGACAGAGGAGTGATCTTTGCCCTGGCTCATGTGCGCGGAGGAGGCGACCTTGGTGAACGCTGGCGGGAGGAGGGGAGGATGTTGAAAAAGAAAAACACATTCACTGACTTTATTGCCTGTGCTGAGTATCTCATCGAACAAGGATACACGTCGAAGGATCGACTGGCCGTTCAGGGCGGAAGTGCCGGCGGGCTTCTCATCGGAGCCGTACTGAACATGAGGCCGGACCTCTTCAAGGCCGCTCATCTTGCCGTCCCGTTTGTGGACGTCCTGAATACAATGCTGGATGATTCGCTTCCCCTGACCGTTGGAGAATTTCTTGAATGGGGCAACCCGAAAAAAAAGAGCGAGTATGACTATCTTCGGTCATACTGCCCCTACACAAATCTGCATGCCGCAGCCTATCCTTCGATTCTTGTGACTACGTCTCTGAATGACAGCCAGGTTATGTACTGGGAACCGGTCAAATACGTTGCCAAGCTGAGGTCGGTAAAAATGGGAAACAACGTTCTCTTGCTGAAAACAAACATGGGTGCAGGACATGGAGGAGCCTCGGGTCGTTATGACGCCTTCAAGGAACAGGCATTCATCTTGTCCTTTCTCCTCACTCAGCTTGGGATCGAACAATAGTCGGTTGCTGTCATTCTCTGATCTCTACTCAACGCCGGGGGGAATTGCCGAAGGAGGCATCATGCGGAAAGTCTTCCCGATCCCTGTTTTTGTCTTTCTTCTGACCCACATGACGGAAGCTCAGATTCCCTTTCTGCTCACACAAGGCGCAACACCCAAGGGGAAAGGGAAGATTGGTGCCGGTGTGGGATTTGAGTACCTGGAGAAAAACCAATCTCCCGCCCCGGATAATCCCCGCTCACTGTTAAGATTTTTCATGGCGACGCTCCGGCACGGCGTTGCCGAGAACGTCGATTATGATCTGACGTGGAGGGGAGGGTTGTTTGCAAATCACGCAAACGGGCGGAGGGACTTCGATTGGGGCGATCTTTCAATCTGGACAAAGATTGCACTTCTCCGGGAGGGACGTGCGTGGCTTGGACTTGCTCTGCAGAGCGGAATCAAACTCCCGAACACGAGGTACTCTCCGTCGAAACTCGGAAGCAATCAGATGGATTTTCATTCACGGGTCCTGATTTCAAAGGGGCTGGGCGGCGCGGAACTGCGCGGAAACCTTGGATTTTCAATCCTGGGAGATCCGACAAACACGGGTTCCCAGGACGATGTGTACAGCCTGTCTTTTGCCGGGTTGCATCCCGTTTCCGGACGCGGACGGCTTTTCGTCGAATTCCTTGGGCAAACCGGGTACCAGGACCATGATGAGAAGTTGATTTCGCGATTCGGGGCGATTGTTGAGGCAGAGGTGATCACGTGGACCGTGTACGGAACGATTCGACTTGCCGGGAATAACCGGGATTTTGCTACGGCTTTCGAGCACAGCGAAAATTGGAGCGTCGGGATCTTTTTTCAAAGATCGTTCAGCGCCACCCTGTGGGATCAGGAGGAAGAACAGCGGACCCGGCCCTGAACGGAGGAAAGGGGCCAAGATGGCCGGGATCGCTACGAGGCTCCGTCAAGCTTTCTGATTTCCTCCTCCGCTCTTGTTTCCAGCCGGTCCTGGAAATCGTACCCGTCGAAATCATCAACTCTTTCAAAATCTTTTCTTGCCTCTGCCTCCCTGCCGAGTTTTTGAAGGATAATTCCGCGTCGGAGCAATCCGTGAGGGATAATCCACTGCTCCTGAGAAGGGCTGATCGTAAGAAGTCGGTTTGCGATGCGAAGGGCTTCGTCCAGGGATTCCTTTTCGAGAAACGCTCCTGAGAGTCCGTACAGCGCCAGCGCTTTTTGATCGTTCGAGGCAGTCGGATGATCAACGATTTCCTCGAAGAGTCCTATGGCTCGGTCAAACTCTTTCAAGGCGGTCGCATTTGTTGCTTTAAGAGTGGTGATGTCTACGGAATCCAGCGGCAGGACAATTCGCTTCCTCGCAAGCCGGTAATTGTGGTATTGCCAGGGGTTGTCTTCACGGTCGGCTTTTGCGGTTTTTCGGTAGGTTTCCACCGCCTTCGCCCTTTGACCGAGGAGTTCATACGCAAGTCCAAGCCGATAGTATACCGCGTTGAACACCCCTTCCCGGCGTTCGGTGCGCCGGATCGCCAGCTCCATGTTTTTCGCAGCTTTCTCAAAATCGTTTTGGGCGAAATAGAAGTTTCCGAGGACGAAGAACGCGAACTCGTCTCCGACTTTGATGGCGCGTCGGTTGTTGATCTCAACTGCTTTTTCAGCCGCCGCCATGGCATTGTCAAGATTGTTCTTCCGGAATTCCCATTGTGCGTACGTGATGAGAAACAGGGTATTGTGGGGATACTTGTCGAGCAGTCGCTGCAGATACCGGTAGGCTTCCTCTTCCCGCTCCTCCAGATAGCTGAATTGCGCATAAAAAAAAGCGGCCTCATTCGTTGCATAGATGCCCTTATCGGCCGCGAGTTTGATCGCGGCGAGCCCTCCCTCACGATCCCCGCTGAATCCCAGAATGTTGAGAATCCATCGGAATGACTTCGGCACACGGGCGACAAGATATTTGAATAATCCGAATCCCATCTGGGCATCGTAGACGCCCGCATTCTGTGTTGCGGCTTCTTCAAGGTAGCCGTATCCCTTGCGCCCGTCCCATACTGCACTCAGCAACGACCCGTTTCGCTGATGAGCAAGGCCGCGGTACCCGTAAATCCCACCCAGATAGAACTTCGCCATGCCGTTGTTCTCGTCGCTCTTGAGGACAGTGGAACACACGTCAATGACCTTCTCTGAAAGGTCAAAGAACTTCTCAAAGGCGGATTCGTCCAGAGTGAGATTGAAGACCCAATAGTGGATCATACTCTTGAAGAAATATCCCCTCGGGTCGCCCGGCGCCATCTTGATGACCTCATCGAACGATTGTTCGGCGAGCTGAAAGTCCAGGTTGAAAAGGCGATCGATACCCTGGATGGTGATCCGATGCACTTTCTCCCAATCGGGATCTGCGCGACATGGAATGACAACGGCCAAGATGAGGAGGAAGGTGGTGGTTTTCATAACTTTTTTGAATATCGGAATGGTACGGAAAAAAGGGAACTGTACCAATCCCATGCAGGAGACTTGCACCCGAGACATGCTTCACAGAATCCGACGGTGTATGTCGTTGCTTTTAAAGCGAGGACTTCATAGCTTAGATGGAACGGGTTTCAAAAACGTAGTCTCAGAGCAGTTCCAGAAGCGACTTGGAGATGAAATCATGAAGAATTTTAAACAAAGCATGTATGACCTGATCGTCGACACGTCCTCGAACCTTCCTCCGGATGTGCGTCGCGCGCTCAAAAATGCGATCGGCCAGGAAGTGCCAGGCACGCAGTCTTCCCTTGCCCTGCAGACCATTGCCATTAACGTTGACATGGCGTCCGATGGAACAGTGCCTATTTGTCAGGATACCGGAATGCCGACATTTGAGGTTAAAACCCCGGTCGGCGCGAATCAGATTCTGATGAAAGAAGAGATCCTTGAGGCCGTTGCCGAAGCCACGAAGGCCGGAAAACTCAGGCCAAACTCAGTCGATTCGCTCACAGGGAAAAATAGCGGCAATAACCTTGGTGAAGGGGCTCCGGTCATTCACTTTGAACAATGGGAAGCAGATGATGTAGAAGTCCGTCTCCTGCTCAAGGGCGGGGGTTGTGAAAACAAGAACATTCAATATTCTCTTCCGACCGAGATTCCAAATCTCGGCCGGGCGGACCGGACGCTTGAAGGTGTCCGAAAATGCATTATGCACGCAGTGTTTCAGGCTCAGGGACAAGGATGCAGTGTCGGAGCCCTCGGCGTTGCCATCGGAGGAGACCGCACGACGGGTTACTCCTATGCCAAGAAGCAATTATTCCGGTCGCTGGACGACATAAATCCAAATCCGGAGCTGGCAACATTGGAGCGGCGGATCATGAATGACGCGAACAAGCTGGGAATCGGAACGATGGGATTTGGCGGAGCGGTAACGCTGATCGGGTGCAAGATTGCGGCGTATCACCGGCTCCCGGCGAGTTTCTTCGTCAGTGTTGCCTATGACTGCTGGGCTTTCAGACGGCAGGGAGTCTTACTCGACAGCAAGGACGGAACGATCAGGCGTTGGCTCTACAAAGACGACTCGCCGGCAATAAGAATGGCCCAGGATCAGAATCTGCCTCTGACCGGTCGCGAGGTCGCACTGACAACTCCGCTTTCCGAGGAACAGATTCGTAGTCTGAAGGTTGGGGATGTGGTGCTCCTGAACGGCAGCGTTCACACGGGTCGGGACGCGCTCCATCATCACCTCTTAACGCATGATTCTCCGGTCGACTTAAACGGGACGGCCCTGTACCATTGCGGCCCCGTGGCCCTGAAGCAGGGAGAGAAATGGATGATCAATGCCGCCGGACCAACGACGAGCATACGCGAAGAGCCGTACCAGGCGGAGATCATACGAAAATTCGGAATTCGCGCGGTCATCGGGAAAGGGGGGATGGGTGCCAAAACGCTCCA
>JACPLA010000040.1 GCA_016186715.1 Ignavibacteriales bacterium
AGTGCTGCGGCCCGGGCGTTCATATCCAGCCGGAGAAAATCATAGGTTCCTTTCTCCTGTCCGAACAGAAGAAGCGGCACCGTGAGAATGATCAAAGACGAACAGAATCGATTCATAAGAAAAATCTACAGACAAAACTGGTGATTTTCAACATACTATCGCCGAAAATACGGTAGTGTGTTTATCCTGAAAAGATCGACGCAGAGACGCAGAGATCATAGAGGAATGCAGAGTATCAAACAAAAATAAGGACTTAATCCTCTGCGTTCCTCCGCGTCCTCCCGCCTGCCTGCTTGTCTTCCACGAGCGGGCAGGTGCGCCTCTGTGATTTTCTTTCCCAACATGAGGCACTACCGGAAAATACCGATTGCACTTCAGGATGTTTTTTTTTACATTATGTACACGAAACATCAGCAGGAATGGAGGTTGTGGAATGAAGCCGGGAATACACCCCGAATACAAGAAAGCGATTGTCACTTGTGTTTGCGGCAACACGTTTGAAACGAGGTCGACGGCCGGCAATCTGCACGTAGAAATCTGCTCGAACTGTCATCCGTTCTTCACCGGCAAACAGAAGCTCGTTGATTCGGCCGGGCGAGTTGAACGGTTTACCAGAAAGTATGCAAAGAAACTACGAACAGAGACTACAGAGTCGAAGGCCTAATTTAAATCGCAGGTCATGTTAGAGCGGAATGTATTGAGTCTCATGCATTCCGCTTTTTCGTTTGGTCCAAACCCCGACAGGAAAGGAAGATAAATCATGCTGCTTATTGTCAAAGATTCCTATGAAGCCATGAGCCGGGAGGCGGCACGGGTCGTCGCCGAGAGGATGCGAAGGAAGCCGAATCTTGTGCTTGGTCTCGCCACGGGAGGCACTCCGCTCGGATTATACAAAGAACTGATCCGGATGCATAAGGAGGAAGGATTGAGTTTCGCCAAAGTCACGACCTTCAACCTCGATGAATATATCGGATTGCCCCGCACCCATGATCAGAGTTATTTTTACTTCATGCGGGAAAACCTCTTCAAGCACATTGATATCGACCCGCGATATATTCACGTCCCGGACGGAATGGCTCCGGAAATCGATGCTCACTGTGAGTGGTATGAATCGGAAATCACGAGGTACGGCGGCATCGATGTGCAGATTCTTGGTATCGGGGCAAACGGACACATCGCATTCAACGAGCCAGGCTCGTCTCTGGGGTCCCGAACCCGAATCAAGACGCTCACGGAGCAGACCGTAAAAGATAATGCCAGGTTCTTTAAAAATATGGCCGAGGTGCCGAAGACTGCCATCACGATGGGGATCGGGACCATTATGGAAGCGAAGGAGGTGATTCTGCTGGCGAACAAAACCAACAAAGCGGAAGCGATTCGAGCCGCCATCGAAGGACCGATGACCGCGATGGTTCCCGCTTCGATCATTCAAATGCACCGTAAAGCATACGTGATGGTCGATAAGGAAGCTGCCTCGAAGCTCACTCACACGTTCACAGGATAATCCATGGCCCGACATATCTGCCTTTTTGAAGATGCGCAGTGTGCGAAACTTCTGCCGTTGGTGTATTTCCGTCCTGTGTACAATCTGAAATGTGGAATCCTCTCGTTAAGAGAAAAGGTGATCAGATTATATCCAAAGGCAGAGCTCACGCTTCACTGCCGTCCGTACCTGACGGAGTATGTACGCCTCCGGGACAGCGGACTGAGGGTCAACGAACTCGCCCAAACCCCGTATCTTTTTCTGAACGGGAGAGTGATTGCCGATGAGAATCTTGCCAAACAGATCTCCGATTACGGAGGCAAGGATTGCGCCTTTGTTCACGGCGACCTCTTGATAGCCGCCTCTGTCAGCGGGACCAACCTCAAGCGCGTCCGCGAAGGACTGGGAGACGCGCTCTCGTTGTCCCTTTTTGATCAACTCCCGCGCGTGGAAATCGAAGCGCATGTGATCTCGTACCCCTGGGACCTGGTCCATCACAACGGACAGGAACTGCGGCGCGATTTTGACCATTTTGTAAAGACGAAACGGGGAAAAAGAATCCGAGGCAAGGTTCATCAGGGCGTGCATTTGCTGAACAAGGCGGACATCTATATAGACGAGGGAGCGACCGTGAAACCCGGGGTGGTATTGGACGCGGAGGACGGGCCTATCTATATCGGCAGGAAGGCGAAGATATTCCCGCAGGCGACGTTGACCGGCCCGGTTTCTGTCGGAGATCAATCGTGGATCAAGATTGGCGCTCAGATTTATGAGGATACGAGCATCGGTCCTCTTTCGAAAGTTGGGGGAGAGGTGGAAGGATCGATCATCCACGGGTACTCAAACAAACAGCACGGCGGTTTTCTCGGCCATTCCTACATCGGGACCTGGGTAAATTTGGGAGCCGATACCAATAACAGCGATCTGAAAAACAACTATGGAAGTGTAAAGGTCACGATCGGCACCGAACAGATCGACACAGGGCGTCAATTTGTCGGTCTCACGATGGGCGATCATTCAAAAAGCGCCATCAATTCCATGTTCAACACGGGGACGGTGGTGGGGGTCAGCAGCAACATTTTCGGGCACGGATTTCCTCCAAAGTATGTCCCCTCGTTTTCCTGGGGCGCAGCGGGCGAGAGGTTCACAACGTACAATGTAGATCGAGCCATCGATGTTGCACGCCGTGTGATGTCGCGAAGGAAAGTCGAACTCACGACCGCAGAGGACCGGCTCTTTCGAACCATCTTTGAAATGACGGCCCACGAACGGCGCCGCCGGGGAATGCCAAACTAGGTGCTTCGGTTCGCAATTACGGTAACGTACAAGTGGAGGAACATTCGGGAAATTGATCACTCGGCACTTAGTCCTGAGGGCTTCGACTGAGCTCAGCCGAAGTCTGAACAAATTCGTTATCGGATTTGTAAATCGAAGGACTAAGAAACACAAGTTGATCGCTTAGCCCTTGTGTAAGGAAGTATGACTCAACGAGCCGATATCGTGAAGGAACTCCCCGGTGAAAAGCTTTATCAGGGCCCACGGGGAACCGCGGTGAAGATCCTGAATCGGGTGGATCGTTCCGACGCATACCTTGACCGCCTCATCGACG
>JACPLA010000064.1 GCA_016186715.1 Ignavibacteriales bacterium
GAAAGCAAGGCCTACATCCTTTTCACCTTCCCCCATGATATATTGATGAATTGACTGTGCGGCCTTTTTGCCGTTTGCGATTGCATCAATCGCATTGCGCGGACCAAACGACACATCACCACCGGCAAAGATGCCGGGGGCACTTGTGGCCAATGTCGTGCTATCAACTTTGATCGTGTTGCGAGGTGTAGTCTCGATTCCGTCTTCGGGTCGAATCCAGGACAAATCAGAAGTCTGACCGATCGCCATAATAATCGTGTCCGCCTCAATAGTCTTTTCCGTTCCGGGAGCAAATTTTGGATTAAATTGTCCTTCCTTATCGAAAACTGAAACACAGTCAATCGTCTCGAAGCCAACAACTTTTCCGGCGCTTCCCAGTATCTTGCTTGGACCCCTTCGCGGATGGATTTGAATGTGTTCCTCCATTGCCTCAGCTATCTCCTCCTTTGTCGCAGGCATCTCGTGCCAATCTTCAAGACAAACCATGTGGACTTCCTTGGCACCAAATCGGACAGCGGAACGAGCGACGTCCAGTGCTTCAGCAACTTCTGTCACATGTCCCACCTCTACTTTTTCCTGCCTGGCCGCGGTACGGGCCACGTCTATGGCAACATTGCCTCCTCCGATGACGATGACCTTGTTCCCCAGTTCTACGCGGTAGCCAAGATTGACATTGAGAAGAAAATCCACCGCGCGGAACACACCGTCCAATTCTACCCCCTGTATCGTCAGGTCGCGGCTCCTGTGTGCACCAATCCCCGCAAAAATTGCTTTATATCCCTGTTTCTTTAGATCAGAAATGGTAAAGTCGCGGCCTATGGCGGAATTCAGTTGGAGCTCAACGCCCAAACTTAGGATTGTGTTGACCTCAAGACGGATAAGTTCTCTCGGAAGCCGATATTCCGGAACCCCAAGTCGCAGCATTCCGCCGGCTACGGATTGGGCTTCGAATACTGTGACATCGTATCCTAGCAGCGCGAGATCGTGTGCACAAGAGAGCCCTGCAGGACCTGCACCGATGACTGCCGTTTTAATCCCATTCTTCTTTACGCTTCTGCCAAAAACCTCCTTCAATTTGTCGAGATCGACCATGCTTTCAACGCCATAGCGTTCACAAACAAATCGCTTCAAGGCGCGAATCGCGATCGGCTGATCGAGTTTGCCTCTCCTACACGCAGGTTCACAGGGTGCTGCGCAGATGCGGCCACAGATCGAGGCAAACGGATTAGGACGTCGTGCTATGCGGTACGCTTCCTTGTATCGGCTCTCTTCGATCAGTGCAACATAACGCCCTGCCTCCGTGTGCACAGGACATGCAGCCATGCACGGGAAGTTTGAATCCAGCCAATCGGTATGAACAAACTTGAGTTGGTTGGCCACGGCAGATTACACTTCGTTCTCGCTAGCCGGTGATTATCGCTTTATCTCAAAATCCGCGACTACTTCTCCCTTTTCAGGCACTTCAACCTCCACAGACTGGCCCTTGAGCTTTTCATGCCAGATCTTCAATGTGTACTTCCCGGCCGGTACATTCTTGATCTCGTAGCTTCCGTCTTTTGCACTCACCGCGTAATAAGGATTCTCGAGCACAACAACGTACGCTTCCATCTCCGGGTGCACGTTGCAGAGCATGACAGGGAAACAACCGGCTTCCTTGAACGAGTATGAGCGGGTTTGTCCCTTTGGCCAAGTGCCAAGATTGAACTTTTCCGCACATTTATCGGGCGAGAAAACATTGTGCAGAACATCATCGCTGTTTTGATAGTCAACGGTCGTCCCGGCAAGTACCGGCAGTACATGCGGAATAAAAACAAGGTTTTTCTGATCCATTGTCGCATGTTTTTCCGGCGCAGCAAAGGTCACTCCGGGGATCTTGTCGATATGAACGACCGCATCACCACTGTGTTTCCAGCCTTTGGCTTTAACCGTCCCTCTAATGTCTCCGGCGACGACCGCGGGAGAAGCAAGAAAGGCAAGAAATAAAAGCGCGATTCTTTTACTCATGATCTATCCTTATTCTGTTAGTCATGTATAAAGCGTCCCCACGAACCCGTGACCCTAGATGCCGAAGTTAATTTGAATGACGAACGTATCGTTCTTTTTGTTAGCCTCATCGAGAAACTTCTTGAACTCGAACATCAGCTTCACGTTTGCCCGTGCCATCAGCGTTATGCCGGGAATGATGGCATTCACAGGTTTGACCACATCTTGGCCGGTATCCCGATCCTCCCATTCGTAGCGAAGCAATCCTATCAGCCACGGATAGAGGACGGCGTTTGCTTGAGCATAGTACACCGTGGATTTTCTCTTCGGAGAACCCGTGATGCGCGAGTCCATCAACATAAGGGCGCCATTGAAAATAAACCGCTTGTACCAGAAATCCACATCTCCGCCGAAAACGGTGAAGTCCTCATCGGCGACAGCAGTTTTTGATGCAGTACCGGTATACATGAAGGCGCCAAGTGTCACGTTGTCATCGAGGAAGAATTCAGATACGTCACTTCCGGCCCCCTGGGTTCCGCCGACTTCGCCAAGTCCTCCGATCTTATAAGTCGCTTTCCCGTAGAAATCCTTTTCTTTATTCATGTCGCTCAAACCCTGTCCATTAACAACCCCAACCCGGTAGGTAAACCCGCCTCGCTCTCCCGAGCCGTTGCCGGCGCCCCATACCTCCAAACCGACGTGCATGTCCCGGAATCTCCACCCGTTGCGACTTCGAAAGCTCGCAATGTTGTAATGATTGCGGGTCAACTTAAGGTGGTTTGGAGTGGGATCCGCATGCACCATTCCCATCCGAAGGTGAAGAGCCGGGCTGTCGTCGTACTGGAGTGCAAATGGAAAAGCGATCTCAGTTGCATTGTCCTCGTTTTCTATCTCGAGTTCGCCGAAAAACGAGAAGCTTTCTCCTATGGTCCCTGCGTACAAGACCTCGACTTCGTGCGGGGTTTCGAACTCCCACTTTACATCGCTGAGCGCTGCATAGTTGAGCCGGCCGACCGCCCACACCGAAACAGGACTGGTCCCGGGAATGTCCGCAGGCCAGATTGCATCGGGCCAGACCCTCTTGTACGCCTCAGAACCGAGGCTGACGGGCTCTTCTTTTATCATTTCAGGATCTGTTCCAGCAGGATATCGATAACCGTTGTTTTTGAACGCCTTGCCGAATGCGTTGAGCATAGGCGCTGCGTAGTGGCACGTGCTGCAGCTTGTTCGATACTTGCGCGAAAAGGCAGGGATGCCGTAGCTTTCCACTGCGAACACCAGAACCAGGAACGCCGTGAAGACGATACCAAGGATGACTTTCTTCATGTGACCTCCTGCAGATTGTGAGGTGTATTGGATGATATCGGTACAATCTTACTTCGTCGTCATTCGCAAACACTTTTTCAGTGCGAACCGGAGCTTGTCGAGCTCGAGCGGCTTGAGGAAATAGAAATCAGCGCCGTACTTTATCACATCCTTTTCTGTGATGATATCCGGGTGCCCTGTGATGACAATTATTGGAACATATGGATATGCTGCCCGCACCTGGAGCAACAAGGTGATGCCAGAGTGAAGTCTCACCCTGATATCCGTGATAAGGAGATCGATGCGCTGTTCCGCGAAACGGGCGAAAGCTTCTTCTACATGTGTTTCCGCCACCATCTGGCAGTTCTCCTTTCTGAGGAAATCTTCGAACGCGGAGAGGATGTTCTCGTCGTCATCGACGACCATAACTCGTGGTTGATGAGTCATAGGCTTGCTCGCACAGCGCGGTGCAAGACAATCGCTGTGCCATGACGGTGGGCAGTTGAATGCCCGATGCAAACACCTCAGAATAGTCGAATGTGTGACTTACACAAGAAGCACTGCATGGAAAGTGCCAACGAGGACTTGGCAGTGTGAAAAGCGGAGATTGGCAGTCGTTGGAGAGGGTTCAGATCGAAACGGTTTACTTCCGGAACGGCCTAGCATGAATGTTATGTTTTGACATAAGCCGCTGGAAATTCTGCCGGGTCATCTTGGAAGCTCGTGCGGCAGCCGAGACATTTCCGTGATGTTTGGTAAGCAAATCAGCGACGAACTGTTTCTCAAATTGTCTCAGAATGAATCGGCGGGACTTGCTGAATGACGGTTTGAGGATGGGAAAAACCATCGTGGGAGAAGCAGCCGTTCTGACTGAATCATGGAAGACGTTGACGGGAATAATGTCTCCTTTGGCAAGCATTACTGCGCGTTCGATGAGATTCTCGAGTTCACGCACATTGCCAGGATATCGGTATGACCGAAGCCACGCCATCGCTTCCCCGGAAAATCCCTTTACCGACTTTTTAAGCTGGTCGTTGTATTTCGACAAAAAATAGAGAGCAAGAAGAGGGATATCATCTTTTCGGTCGCGCAATGGCGGAAGGTGGATTGCCACCACATTCAGTCTATAAAAGAGATCCTCCCTAAAACGGCCTTGTTTTACCTCCTTTTCCGCGTCACGATTCGTGGCAGCAATGAAGCGTGCCTCAACTCGGATGGAGTCATTTCCACCGAGCCGCTCCAATTCCCGCTCTTGGAGCACGCGCAGAAGCTTCTGTTGAAGATGGGGCGAGAGGTTGCCGATTTCATCAAGGAAGATTGTACCGGCTCGCGCGACTTCGAATTTGCCGAGTTTCCGTTCGCCTGCTCCCGTGAAGGCGCCATGTTCGTGGCCAAATAATTCGGATTCCAGAAGGGTCTCCGGAAACGCCGTGCAGTTGATCGCCACGAATGGATCCGCGGCATTTTCGCCGTTGCTGTGAATCGTGCGGGCAACAAGCTCTTTGCCTGTTCCGCTTTCCCCAAGAATCAGCACGGGTGTCCCATTTGGGGTCGTCGAAACGGATCCGATGAGCTTGTAGACTTCTTGCATGCCGGTGCTGTTACCGATAAGCTCATAGCGATCGACGAAATCTGCCTTGAGTTGCGTACGTTGTGGGGAAAAGGTGGATGTCGACTGAGCAGCTGCAAGCGTTCGTTCTGCGATTTCCCGAATCTTTCTCACGTCGAGCGGTTTTGTAAGATACTCGAATGCACCAAGCTGTACTGCTTTAATAGCTGTCTGCATTGTCCCATATCCCGTGATAATGACAACCGGCGCAGTGAGATGTTGTCCTTTCATTCTCTTGAGCACTTCAAGCCCGTCTACTTTCGGCATTGAAATGTCCATGAACACCACACTTGGCTGTTCGGTCGAGATCTTGTGAAGTGCTTCTTCTCCATCCCTTGCCGTGATCGTTGAATATCCTGCCTTCCGGAAGACCTGGCGGAACGCAAAGAGGATTTTTGCATCGTCGTCAACGACCAGCACCTTTGATCTATGCATGTGTTGTTTCCCTTTTGCCTAGCGGCAGGTAAATCCTAAATGTTGCATGTGCGCCTCTTCTGCTTTCAACGGTGACGATACCACCGTGAGCATTCACGGTCTGTTTCACCATGGGTAATCCAAGTCCCGTGCCATTAGACTTCGTGGTGAAGAAAGGATCGAAGATTCGGTTCAGGAGATTTCGTGGGATGCCGGGGCCGCTATCGCTGACTTCGACAAGGATGCATCGGGTACCCTTTTTGAGAGTGATCTCTCGTCCACTTCGCACCCCATCCTTATCTGGTGCATCCCCAATATTGTCTCTCAATGTGAAATCGCGGAGCTCTTTCCCAAGAGTCGTAGTGTGTGTGCGCACCGATACGATTTCTTTTCTTTTCATTCTTGGCTTATTCTCAATCGCCTGGGCCGCGTTCAGCAGGATGTTGATCATTGCCTCCTTGAAGTGGGGCGCGTCAAGCTCGATCGAAGGAAGATCGTCCCGGAGAGACTTTTCAATCTGAATGTTTTTCTTGAGATGTGATTCTATAAAGCTGATACTGTCATTGATGACATCTAACAATTGCTCCGGACGAAATTCCATCGGTGACGGACGGGCAAAATTCAGCAATTCCGTGACGACCCCCTCCATGTGGTGAATGGAATTCAGCGCTACGTCGAGCGATTTCTTTTCATGGGAAAAAAAATTCTTAGACTCGCGCTGAAGCTGCAGAATCATCTTGACGGAGGTGAGAGAATTTCTGAACTCGTGTGCAATAAGTGCCGACATCTCACCGGCCGCCGTAAGTCGCTCGGTTTGTAGGAGGCGTTGTTCCAGCTGTTTCCGCTTAGTGATGTCGGTGATGATTTCGAGGATGGAGCTCACGTGGCCGTTTTCTTTCAGGGGAATGGCGACATGCTCAATGTATCGTTCAGCTCTTACACGATCGAAGGTTTGGTCAACATGGATTTCCGTGTTGCCAGAGAGCATTGCCTGCCTTGAAACGCACTCTCGACAGAACCCATCTTTGCAGAAAACGGACTGGCAATCCTGTCCGCGAGCGTCTTCGAAACGAAATCCTGTAACGTTTGAAAATGCGGCGCTTGCTGCTTGAATACGAAATTGTTGATCGAGCAGCACGACGGCGCTAGGCACATTATCCAGGAGTGCCTGCAGCTTTGCTTTCTCCTCCGTCAATTCTCTCGTGCGATTCTGAACCATCTCTTGAAGTGTAGTCCGGTGCCGCAGGATCTCTCGCTCGTGCACTTCAAGCGATCCCGCCATCACATTGAACTGTTGAGCGAGTTCTTCGATTTCGTCGTGCGTTTCCACGTGCAAGCGATGACCGTAATTTCCTTTTGTTATGACCTCCGCACCCTGTTGCAGCATCGCAATGGGTTTCGTGAACTGTCTCGTGGCGAGCAATCCCAACCCTACAGAGGTGATGAGGAACACCATGAGAAAGCCAGCAAAGGTCCAGGAGAACGTCCAGACAGGTCCAAGGACGATCTCTTTGGGAAGGCTTTCAAAGACAAAAAATGGATTGGAGAAAGCGTGCGGCTGATGAGTAAATAAAGTGCCTCGCGGAGAGAACAGGGGACCGTACGAAATGATCTCGTCAATCCCTTCATCAATCATCCCTTCCTGTCGCGAGAGAAGTTGTGCAACGATTGAGGGAGAATAGTCATGCTGGAGATTTTCATCTTCCCTTGAAGCAAGGAGTTTGTTCCAGTCTTTTTTCTTTTCGGAGTGATAGAGATAGTGTCCATCGCTGGTGGCGAGGACGATCTTGCCTTGCAGATTGAGATGTCGCTGTGTCTCGATGACGCGGAAGAGGTTCTTGGCAAAAACGTTCGCGATGAGCAAACCGACCCGGCCTTTTGAACCAAACAACGGCATGACAAAACCAATGACCGGAACTCTCTCGGCGCTCCCATGTACAACTTCAGCAGGCGTGAAGGCGATCTCGCCCTTCGTCAGGCCTTCAGCAAGGAGAATGTAGTACGATTCGAAGCCTTGGCGAAGTTCCGAAGCGGGGGTCGAACTGAAGGACAGAAGGCTATCACTCAGGTTGAGGCATTCAATTCGAAGCAGCTCGTCTCCAGCATCATCGATAATACGGATTTGATAATAGATCTGTTTTGTCCTCGCGAAGGCCAGGAGTTCCGATGCAAGCTGTTCGGTCGTTCGCTCTTTCGGCTGCTTCGCGGGACCTTCTGCCGCCGTCAGAAAGCGTTGGACAAACGAAGCACTCTGGAGCAATCGAAGGTCGCTTTCAACGCCTGTGAGGAAGTTTGCAGTCTTTTCCCGAATTGTTCGGACGTCGTGCGTGAGATTCTCGAAGGCGATCTGTTTCATCATTTTCGCGTTTGAAAATACTCCGTGAAGGCCCAGGAGACCAACGGGAATGACCGAGAGGCCTGCAAACGCGATGATGAGTTTCGCGCGGATCGACATCCAAGGGAGTATGTTCTTGAGGTGGGTCACGCCACAAAAGACCAAAAAACGACGGCAAGGGTGTGCTTCAGGATGGTAACAAGGTCTATGCCAATAAAAGAGCGGATTCTCTGAATTTTCTCAAGAACGAGGTTATTCAGAATCTTTACAACGAGAATGTTTGCAGTCCGGAGTACAAGATTTACGCCATGCTCTGCACTTCGGGTCAATTCTCAGGAGTGAGAACGATTCCTACTGTTGACAAACAACGGATACCACGAAGCGATTCTTTCTCGCGTAGGGAACAAGCTCGGAGGAGATGACAATTGTTCAAACCTAGTGTTTCGGGCCGCAGAGCAGTTCTCCACGGGCAAGCTGGTCGGGACGGCGTCCCGACTGTTCGGCTGAGCCTTCGGCCCGAGCTCAGGCCGAGGGCTCACGGCGAAGCCTACATTTTGGACAGCCTCCGTGATCAAAATAGCCGTCGATTTTTGAGCTTGTGTGAAAATCCATAAATTGCCCTGACATTCCCGCTCGGCCAAGCCCGTCTCGCCGAGTCTCGACGAGGCGGACGGAGCGAGGCGAGCATGTCGGGGATGGCAAAATCAAGTCAATTTCCAAATCGAGGAGTGGCTTTAGCCACTTCCATCGTGGTTTTCACACAGCCTCTTTAGTCGATGGCGACAGCGATTTACCCCAACGCAAAAGCACTCCTTTGGCGCCAGTCTTCATTTGAACATGGTTGATGTCCTCTGAATACCTTGACGGTGGTTTCAGGAATAACTTGTCTAATGCTGTGCCGCCTTTGAACACAACGTGGGCCTTTCCCTTCTTGGTTAAGTCGCTTATCTTCCTGCATGCCCAAACGCCGCACGCTCCACGATCCACCCGTCGAATTGGCCAACGGTTTTCACTCCAAGGGGGAATATTGGCGCCGGAGCGGCGAAACAACGAACGAGAACTCTTTCGCTGAATGAAAACAAACCGGCTATTGTTCTTGCTCGTTTTCGCGATACCGTTCGTCCGGACCGCGGCTCAAACGTACCTGGGCGATTACACGGACCATTCCATCACGGGCAAAACCATCACCGTGCGGGCGAGCGAGGCCTCCCTCCGGCTCGCTTTCTATCCCGACATCCTTCGACTCGATTTCCTTCCTTCTTCCGCAGCCGTCCCTGATTCTTCCTTCGCTGTCATCCGGGACAGCACCGAATCGGTCAGCTTCTCTTCCGCAGAAAGCGATTCCACAATCGAATTCTTCTCGAGCTCGATGCGAGTTCTGTTCCAAAAGTATCCCCTGCGTGCCTCAATCTACGACCCGGCTGGAAATTTCCTCTTGGAAGAACCGGCCACCGGCGGGCTTGCCTCCGACGGTTTGCAACGTACGGCCCATTTTGTCCTCGGTTCCTTCGAACATTTCTATGGGACCGGTGAAAGAGGCATTGGCCTGGATCTGCGCGGGCACGCATTCGACAGCTACAACACTCAGGTCTATGGTTATGGCTCTGCGCTTGGAACCATGAACATCAACATTGCTCTCCTTGTCTCCTCACGCGGCTATGCGCTCTTCTTTGACAATACATATCCGGGGCGGTTCGATCTCGGTTCTTCAGACCCGTCCCGTTTTTCGTATCGGGCCGCTGGAGGCGAGCTGACTGTTTACGTGATTGCGGGCAATACCGTCGCAGAACAACTGGAGCGCTACACGTGGCTGACCGGCCGTCAGCCCTTGCCTCCCCGATGGGCATTCGGCTACCTCCAATCGAAATTCGGCTATCAGAACGAGTCAGAGGCACGCGCCGCTGTGCAAACGATGAGGGAAAAGAATATTCCCTGCGATGCAATCGTGATTGACGCATACTGGTTCAATCAGATGGGAGATTTGAGCTGGAATAGCGCCGCCTGGCCTAACCCATCCGGTATGATGCAAGATTTTCTTAACGACGGCATCAAGACAATACTCATTACCCAGACCTACTTCACCGAATTTTCCGCAAACTACAGCGAGGCAGTTGCGGGTAATTTTTTGGCGACGACGACTTCCGGCCAACCGTATCTCCTTCCGAACTGGTGGTCGTGCAACTGCAACGCGACTCTTCTTGACATAACAAGCCAACCTGCACGTGAGTGGTTCTGGAGTAAACACCCTCCGCTCTTCGGAGCCGGGATCGCAGGAATCTGGACGGACCTGGGGGAGCCTGAGCGTCATCCATCGGACATGATGCACGCCCGCGGGAGCACGGCAAAAATACACAACATTTACAACCTGCTGTGGGCAGAAACAATTTTCGGGGGATTTAACGAGCTCAGATCAAACCAGCGGCTATTCAACCTGACGCGCTCGGGTTTTGCCGGAATCCAGCGGTACGGTGTGTCGACATGGTCCGGGGATGTTGCGAAAACATTCAATGCCCTCTCCATTCAGATCCCTATGTTGCTTAACATGGGAATGTCCGGCATCGGATACCACAACACCGATATCGGGGGTTTTTGCTGTGGCTTCACAACACCTGAGTTGTACGTGCGGTGGATGCAGTTTGGCTGTTTTTCTCCGATTACGCGCGCCCATGGAGCCGGTCCTTCTGTGGGCGGGCAAGATACCGAGCCGTGGGCATTCGGATCTGCAGCGGAGCAGATCGTAAGGAAATTTCTTCAGTTGCGGTATCAGTTGTTGCCCTACAATTACTCGCTTGCACGTCAGAACCACGAGCGAGGAATCCCTCTCGCCCGGCCGCTCTTTTTCGATTTCCCGAATAACGGAGCCCTGGCGAACTCGAACCAGTCCTATCTCTGGGGCGAAGCGTTCCTTGTTTCACCCGTCGTGGAGACTGAACAGACATCGAAAAGCGTTTATCTGCCAGACGGAAACTGGTTCTACTACTGGGACGACCGGGCCTACGCGGGGAATCAGACAGTGGTTGTATCCACGCCGTTAGCAATCATGCCGCTCTTTGTGAAAGGCGGAAGTATCATCCCGCGTTTGCCGGTCATGGAATACAGTAACGAACGTCCGCTTGATACCCTGATCCTTTCGATCTATCCGTCGCCGTTCGGCGAGGCCCGCTTTTCTCTCTACGAGGACGACGGAGAGACACTCGAATATCAGACTGGAAGTTTTGCGGTGACCGAGCTGTTGCAGACCTTCATGATGACCACCGACAGCAGCTATTTTCTGCTTGTTTCCATAGGTCCAACAGCCGGATCTTACAGCGGCAAGCCGGAGCGCCGGGTCTATCTCGGCGACATTCACGGAATTCTCGCACCGCCGACGGGAATCAGCAATAACGGATTGGCATTAGCGGAACGGCCTTCGTACGAAGATCTCAGAGGGGGGAGAGATGGATATTTCTATGATCAGGCCCGCAGCATTGTGTTTTTTCAGATTGACACGAATCCGGACAGTTCGTATGACGTGATTGTGGAAAACGCAGTTCTCTCTCATCGGGAAAGCGGTGACCCGGTGCCTCTTGTGTTCCGGCTTGAACAGAACTATCCGAATCCCTTTAATCGAAGCACCACCATACCATTCACCGTTCACCGTTCACTGTTTGCCACGTTAAAGGTGTTTGATGTGCTTGGTCGCGAAGTTGCAACACTTGTACGCGAAGCGCTGGAGCCGGGAAGCCATGTGGCGACGTGGGATGGCGGCGGAAAACCGAGCGGGGTTTACTTCTATCGCCTTCAAGCTGGTGAGTTTGTGGAGACGAAGAAGTTGCTGCTGTTGCGATAGTATCAGGCGATACCAGGTGAGGCAGGGATGTGAGGGTCACGTATCGGTGCCGTTGTGGTCAAGCGGGATGAGATCCAGATACTGTTTGACAACAGAGGATCCTGCCTCGGTATCACCTGATACAAACCTACGGTAAGAGCACCCGGAGCATTTCCTGTGATGACCTACAGGTACGAAGCTGACAGATGACAGCGCCACACTGCTTAAGTACGACGGGATAATGGGAAGGTCAAAGGACGGCGCTGAGGCCCTGGCCGTACTTGTGAAGAGCTACGATGGAATCAAGATCTTCTTCAGACAATTGAGGATGCCTTATCCGCAGGGGAGTGTGTCAGGCATGGGGCCCGAACGATGAGTGCGTCCGTCCTCAGTGGCTCCTAATATGTTGACTTTTATCCCGTTATTCCTTTCTTGATGTCTATCACAGTATCATTCAGGTCCTTTGCATATGCATGAAGCACGTTGTTTCGCGTTGTCCCAGGCGTTCCTGAGTGTTACTTGCCGTTGTCGCTGAACAGATTGTTGAACGAACGGAAGAAGGAGGCCCTCCCATGTTCATCGAAACGAATACTATCGTCCGCGTTCTCCTGTCGATCCTTCTCTTTCCAACATTTTTCCAGGATGCATTCATCGCCTTTGCATGGGGTGAAGGAGATGATTTCTGGATCATGGCCGCCAAACGCCTGTTTTTCCTCCTTCCTGCTCTGGCTATCATTGCCGGATGTTGGCTCACCACCCCGTCGATCCTTACGGTCATCTTCCGACACAAGCGACGGGAGTACATTACTGCCCTCGTCATTACTTGGTGGGACCTTGGGAAATCCATCGTTTCATTCTGGGGCGGCATATTCAGGTTTGTCCTGAGTCTTCTGGGTGCTCTTGTGGGTCTGGTCAAAATGATCATCATCGGCATCTGGTCGGTGATCCAGGAAATTCTCTTTTTTCCCTTTCGCCTTTTGCGTGCAGCCGGCCAGAGCGTCGTAAACTCGCCGGTCCCTTGGATTGCCGTGTTTCTCACGGTGTTCTGGTGTCTGATCGAGGCTCTCATCTTTACCTACGTGGTGTCGCCGCTTGTCTCGGACACACTTTCAAACATCACTGGAGAGCAGCTTTCGGGTAGTCTTCTCAGAATTCCTCTTTTCATTTTCTTGTTCTTCATTGTTCTCGGCAGCTATGCCGTACTTTCCAATCTCATGACGGCTGTAAAGAGCAAGAACGCCACTTCGATTGCCGGGATTCTCGTCATTGAACTCGTCGTGTTGTTTGTGGAGGTGGTCTTCCTGTACAGGGAATTTGTGGATTCGCTTGTGCCCTGGTTTGCACAATACTCGGCGGGCTTCGAGCTTGGCGTGTTCTGGACGCTCGCCATTGCCTGCCTGGCCTGGTTCGGGATTCGCAGCCTCTCGTGGTTTCTTTTTGCTGAGTACGGTACCCCCACCATTCTTTCCATTATTCAAGGGAAGGGACTGGGTGTCGCGGCCGTACCGGCAGAAGAGGTGAAAACACGCTTTGTGGCGTTTTCGGGAGAGTTCATGAGCAGGATCCGGGAAGATGCTGAGTGGATAAAGGCCAAGGGCGATGAGCTGCTCGCCGCGTTCATGCTTCCGCCTCTTCAGGTCATCGCAGCAACAGTCAACTTTTGCATTCTCCTGGTCAGCGGGAAGCACTTGTTCCAGCTTCCTTTTACGAGCCTGGAATCAATTCTGAGTTCCGGAACCATCCTGGAACGGCTCGCTTCTCCAAAGTCCGGGACTACCCAGCAAGTATGAGAAAGGAGGGGTTCGTCATGAGACACCTGGAACGGATTGTTTTCACCTCCGTCGCTACATGGTTCATCCTTGCAGGGTGCGAGACCGGCGATCCGAAGCCGCGTCTTTCCATGTTCGTCGGGGTGGATATCAGCGGATCGTTCACAAAAAGCGGATACTACGACAATTCAATCGAATTTCTTTCTCACTATCTCTATTCTCATCTGAACGGGCTAGGGGGTCTGGAAATTCCGAATGTTCTCTTTGTGAGTTCCATCGGAGGAGCATCCGCGGATGAGCCCAAAACGTTTTATCCGAAACAAATGTTTGAGAACAAGAGCGTTCCAGAAATTGGTCAAAAACTGCACGAGATCTTTCCCAAAGGGACGGAAAACCCGTACACGGATTACAATGCATTCTTCGAGCAGATTGCCATGACAGTCCGTAACCGGAAACTCGTTCTTCGGCCGATTTCCGTTGTGATGGTCACCGATGGGATTCCGGACATCAGGAAAGAAGGGAAAACGGATTTTCGCAGTGTCAATGTCAAACCTCTTGAGTCTCTTTCGCGTAACATCATCGTGCGGGTTCTCTATACGAGCGCAGAAACCGGACGAAGCTGGCAGACAAGTGTCCCGCGGAGCAGAGTGAAGATCTGGACGCAGGATGCAAAGGTGATGGTCTCGTGGAAGGACCCTGCAATTTTTGAGCCTGACAGACCTCTCGAAGAGCAGAAGGGGTTCGTCCGCTGGGTCGAGGACAATGTAGATTATGGGGTGAGCGCCAGGCGTGTGGACTAGATTGTCATTATTCTACTGTTTGATAAATTTCTCTTCTCCCGGTCACATACATTTCCGTGTACTTTGACATCTCTTCTGCAACCTTGGGGTCCATTCTCGGATCCGGTTTTCCGGATTTATAATCTTCCATTTCCTTTTCGAATTCGGCCAGGCTGTTCATTTGCATTTCCACAACGACCGTGTTGTAGTTTCCAACCAAATCGGTCATGATGCGGACATTCTGATCCGTGCCGAAGGCCTTCTTGAACAGTTTGGCGAGTTTCGATGCTTGACCCGGCTTGGCGGTAAAAACTTCGCGAATAATAATCATGTTTCCTCCTCTAAATCGTGTTTCCTCGACTTCTGGATTGTTGCGGGTTGTTATCGGTTTGGTCACAAATGAAACCAGCACACCCTTGTATTATCTTACGCTGCGATTTATTCCTCCCCCCCTTTGCGAAAGGGGTAGAGGTAAAGCACTGTCCTTCATCATTCAACATTCGCCGTTCGTTGTTCGATATTGTTTCTCAATATTAAATGTATAATGCTGAATCATGACGCAGAAGTGGGTTTGTAGCAAGCCGCGAGCTCAATCCTTCCCCCTTTGTAAAGGGGGCTAGGGGGATTTGCTTTTTCAAGAGGACCTGTACTGCTTTCATCTGGCACATAACCGTTATCTTCCAGCATTTCACCGAATGCGCGGGGGATAATCTGCGACTTTCAGCTTGC
>JACPLA010000059.1 GCA_016186715.1 Ignavibacteriales bacterium
ACAAAGGTCTACATCGATTTCGCCGCAAAGCACGGGATCGATGGAGTTTTGGTGGAAGGATGGAACGTCGGCTGGGAGGATTGGTTCGGTAAATGGAAAGAAGAGGTGTTCGATTTTGTAACCCCCTATCCCGATTTCGACGTCATGGAGCTGCAGCGATATGCCGCCTCCAAAGGAGTAAAGTTGATCATGCACCACGAAACGTCCGCTTCGGTCACGAATTACGAGCGGCGGATGGATGAGGCGTACCAGTTCATGAAACGGCACGGATATGACGCCGTGAAGACCGGCTATGTAGGAAAGATCATTCCGAGGGGCGAATACCACGACGGTCAGTGGATGATCAATCATTACGTCCGGGTTGCGGAGAAAACGGCTCAGTACAAGATCATGGTCGATGCCCACGAGCCCGTGCGTCCAACGGGGCTGCACCGGACGTATCCGAATTGGCTGGCGTGTGAGGCCGCGCGGGGAAACGAGTTCAATGCATGGAGCAAAGGGAATCCTCCCGACCACGAGACCATTCTTCCCTTCACGCGCTTAATCGGCGGACCCATGGATTATACGCCGGGGATTTTCCAATTGACGCGTGACCACTACCAGCCCGGCCGGAGCGAACGCGTGCACACCACGCTGGCGAAGCAACTGGCGCTGTATGTTACGCTGTACAGCCCGCTGCAAATGGTTGCCGACCTTCCAGAAAACTATGAGCGATTTCCCGATGCGTTTCAGTTTATCAAGGACGTCGCCGTCGATTGGGACGAGAGCCGGTATCTTGAGGCAGAGCCGGGGGATTTTCTCACGATTGCCCGGAAGGCCAAAGGGAAGGACGAGTGGTTTCTCGGCGGCATTACGGACGAGAACCCACGATCGACACACGTACGGCTGAGTTTCCTGAATCCGAAACAAACGTACAAGGCCACGATGTACGCGGACGCTAAAGACGCGCATTGGGAACGAAACCCGATGGCGTATGTGATTGAGTCATTCCTTGTCAACCATGAGACAGAGTTGAAACTTCGCCTAGCAGCCGGGGGAGGTGTGGCGGTGAGCATTCGGGCCGCGACCCCGGAGGACCTCAAGCAGTCGAAAAACTACTGACATGCCCCAAGCGGGCGGAACCGAAACGGAAGAAAAGGAATTCACCATGTCAATATTGACGAACCCCGTCGATTGGTTTGAAATTCCGGTCAGCGATCTCAAGAGGGCAAAAGACTTCTACGAACATGTGCTTGGAGTTCGGCTGTCCCTGCACGATTTCGGCAACCTGCAAATGGCATGGTTCCCGACGGCCGAGGGGGCGCCCGGGGCAACGGGAACGCTGGTCAGGGCAAAGACCTATGAGCCTTCGCACGCCGGCTCGATGGTCTATTTTGCCGTCGATGATGTCGATGCCGCGCTTCAGAGAGTAGAGCAAAAGGGAGGAAAGGTTGTGAATCCGAAAACACGGATAGGCGAATTCGGATTCGTAGGTCACTTTGAGGACACCGAAGGGAACCGCGTCGCCATTCATTCAAAACAGTAAGTCGACAAGGGCGTAATGGCAGAACAATCCGTTGCACGCCAGGGGTATCTTCTTCTCGCAGATATCTCAGGATACACCTCGTATCTTGCTGCCGCCGAGTTGGACCATGCCCATGAGGTCGTGTCGGACCTTCTTGAGCTGATCACTGCCCGCCTCAGTCCGGTTTATCTGATCGCAAAACTCGAGGGGGATGCCGTTTTCGCGTATGCTCCTGCCGAATCCGTCTCCCGACCGGAACAGATCCTCGAAGCAGTCGAAGCGACGTACGTTGCTTTTCGGAACCGTCTTGAGGCCGCGAACCGCAGAACCACCTGCTCTTGCAAAGCCTGCCGATCGATTCCGGCTCTGGATCTGAAATTCGTTGTCCACTTCGGCACGTATGTGCGAAGAAGGATTGCCGGAGCCCCCGACCTGGTCGGAAGCGACGTCAATATCGTTCATCGGCTTCTCAAGAACAGCATCGGACGCGTCACGGGGTGGAATGCGTACGTTCTTCTCAGCGATTCCGCCCGAACTCAGATAAACATCGAACCATCCGGCCTTCATCAGGGAACAGAAGAATACGAACACCTCGAACGCATCACGACGTACGCATTCGATCTTCACCGGAGGTATGCCGAAATCTCGTCTGAGCGGCGCATCCTGCAAAAGCTGGGAGAACCCGACTTTCGATATACGATCTCCGTCAAGGCGCCCTTGCCGGTTGTGTGGGAGTGGTTAAACGATCCGGTGAAGCGGAAAATCACCGATAAGGCCGACGTGAGCATCGAAAAGCGCGTTGGAGGGCGGATCAAGGAGGGGGCCACATTCCATTGTGCGCACGGGGAAAATGTTTCCGTCGAAGAGGTTGTGGAATGGAAACCGTATTCTTCCTTCGCCTTAGAACACCGCGAATCGTTTGGAACCATCCTCTTTGTGCACGACCTGATTCAGGAGGGAGACGGGGTTCGTGTCGAGCTGCGCGCAAAAATGTTCCCCCGGCTCCGGTTTCTCAAACCATTCGCGAGAATGTTGATGAAAATCGGAGCAAAGAGACTCGGATTCGAGGAACAGCTGGAACGATTTCGGACTTCAGCCGAAATCGACTGGGAGCACCGCTCAGAAGAACTGGTCGATGTGTCCACTCAATGATCCGTCGGCTTGCTCCAGAGGGGGAGGTATGATAGTCGTCCGTGAGATTTTCCGGCTCAAGTCCGGCAAAGCAATTGTCGCCTCTATGAGAATCTTATTGTTCTGCGTCTTCATGGTTTCGCCGTCGGCTGTTTCGGCTCAGGCCAAGGCGGTGGTTCTCAAACCTGTGAAGGACGCGATCTACTATCAATGGATCACGTTTCTCACGCAAAGCGCTTCTGAAAACCACCCGGAACCCTCACCAGGCGCCACCCTGCGCACCCTCAGGGTCGTCCTGGCTACCATCGAAGGGGACGAGCGCATTTATCTCGAAATCGTCACGATGGGCCCCGGTGAATGCTGCAACAGAATCGACAAAACCTACTTAATTGATTTCTACGATCTGGCTCAAAAGTTTTCTCTTGACCGGCCGATGACCGGAATTACCTTTTTCCGTTGGCTTTCACCCCGGTCGTTCTCGTTCAAGAAAGAGGAAAGAGAGTTCATCGCCCGCCTCTCCGAGCGCGATTCGCTCTCCGTCGAGCTTCCTTGAAAATTCCGGGAGTTCGTGACAAACGTCAAGGACTTTGTGAAGGTTTTCAGCCACATTCCATGAAACTCGCCGCAACATCACAGCGCTCAACATCTCCCCCATGAACCTTCTTGTCATCGGATCCACCGGCGGCACAGGACGCGAGATCGTGACGCAAGCCCTCGAACAGGGACACTTCGTCACCGCCTTTGCCCGGAATCCGGCACGGATGAAAACCAGACATGAGCGACTCACCGTGGTTGAAGGAAATGTTCTCGACCCCGCTTCGCTCGACCGTGCCGTGCCCGGACACGATGCAGTCCTTTGCGCGCTTGGTCACAAGCAATGGTTCATAAAGACCGGCATCCTCTCCGAAGGCACGCGCAACCTGATCAGCGCCATGGAGACCCACGGGGTGAAACGGCTGATCTGCGAGACAACCCTTGGCATCGGAGACACGAGGGGAAAACTGGGCCTGTACTACACGCTTTTCGTCATTCCCTTCATCACTTATTTTTACTTCAGAGACAAGGAACGCCAGGAACAGTTCATCAGGGAGAGTTCTCTCGACTGGATTATTGTCCGTCCGGGCCAGCTGACCAACGGGAGGAAACGAGGAATATACCGCCACGGGCCGGACGTCGGAAGTTTTCTGATGACCGTCCACATTTCCCGGGCCGACGTCGCCGGCTTCATGCTGAATCAGACCAAAGACGATACGCATCTCGCACAAGCCGTTTCGATTGCATATTGAGGGGTGCAACCTTGGGCGTGTGAGTCGCACCAAGGTGTGGGTCGGAATGCCTGCCCCGCTCCGTGTCACCCTCCATGGCTGGCGGGTTATTCCAACTGCAAGAGCTCAGGAGTCGGACTCGATCTCAACAGCCACAAGAGGCAAAATAGGGATGGAAGGATCTCGTGAGGGACACCAGGGAGTATGAAACACCGGAGACTTGACGACAGGGAACCTTGATGGAGACTCCACAACAGAACGGGCGGCTGTTTATGACCGGCGGCGTCCTGGGTGCCCTCCTGATCGTGCTGAATATTATTACCTTTCCGTGGCCGCCAAACTCGCGGGCCTCTTTGATATCGGCCCGTTTGTCGGAGTCTTCATCTTCGCTCTCTCCGTCCGCTTGAGTCTCCTTGGTTATCGTATGCGGGGGAAATCGAGCGATGGGAGCAAGCAATGAGTCATTCCATAAGAGCCATTTTAGCCGGCGCCCTTATCTGGGTCAGCGGATTTGTATGGGGAACAGTGGTCTTCATGATCCCGGCGCTTAAGGACCTCCCTTCCCTTCCATTTTTTTCCCGCTACCCTGCCATCAGCTTTCCGCTTTTCCTCGTTTTTTGGGTCATGTCCGCGTCGCTTACACGTCGTATCTTCCGAGCCGCGGAAGGCAAAGCACGAACGGCAAGAGGAATCGGCATCGCCTTCGCAGGAACAAATATCCTTTTGGACCTCGTTGTGCTCGTCGTTGCTTTTGGGAACGGTCTGGAATATTATTCCTCCCTCAGTGTCTGGGCAGCGTACGGCATTCTCTTCCTGGTCCCAACGAGGATGATTCAAAGGGAACCGTCGGAGAAGCGTCATGGATAAACGGAACGGCGCTCGCGATTCTTTGCCAGATCTCAGCCTGGGTGCTCGTACCATCCACACCCCGATTCCTCTCGTTATCAAGATCCTCACCGTCCTTGTTTTCTCTCTCTTCATGACACCCGTTCTGATGTATCTCGCCTGGTTTCTCACACCGGCTTCACCGTATTCTGTCCTCGTCATCGACAAGACTTCCATCGACCAGCGAGGGGTAGAGCGTTCGTCTTTCTACTGGACAATGAAACATCGGAAGATCACAAAAGGCAACGGTGCCTTCTATCTTCCGTCGATCGACTACAGAGGTTTTGTCCCCCTGCGCGATACGATGTATCTTGTGACGGGCCTTGAGGGACTGGGAGAATCGGAGATCGACAGCCTGGCCTCGCACTTCGACGCGGCCTACTACATCGATACCTACGGCGTTTCTGCTGCGGAATGGACCACCAAGATTCCGGAGGACGATCCCTCGCGGAGGCTGTACGGCGGGCTCGCGAACGAAGACCTTCTCTTCCTGACAATGATGAGGAACCGGGGAAAGCCGATTCTTTCCGAATTCAACCTCATGGCGTCGCCGACCAGCGACACACTCCGCCAACGGACCCAGGAACTTCTCGGGCTTCAATGGACAGGATGGACAGGGCGGTATTTCGCAACACTGGACACCGTCGCGAATCCGGATTTCCCGCTCTGGATCCTTCTGGCCTATGAAAAACAATATGGAACGCAATGGGAATATCGACTTCCCGGGGTTATTCTCGTCCATCTCGACGGCCGGTTGATCGTGTTGGAAGCAGAAACGTATCTTCTCGACGCCATGCCGACCATCGTCACCGCCGAGGACGTGGCGGACTATTTCGGCGTCCCTGCGGAGATCCCCTATCCCTTTTGGTTCGATGTGACCTTTCCCGACCAAACCAATACGGTCATCTCGACATTTGTTCTGCGGACAAATCAGTACGGTGATTCTCTCCTTGCCTCCCTTGACCTGCCGCGCGAATTTCCGGCAGCGATCATTGGCAAACAGGCACCCACGTTTTATTATTTCTGCATGGATGCATCCGACAATCCTGAGCCCCCCGAATTCTTCGCGCGTTTCACCGGGATTGAATGGCTCCGTTGGCTGTTTTATGACCCGAACGACCTGACGAACCGAAGAAGGTTTTTCTGGGAATATTATCTCCCGATGATGAGCCAAATCCTGGACGAACTGAAGAACGAACGGCCCTCGCCAGGACGAGCACAACCCTGATGAACCCGCTTGCTGTTTCCCTGCACGAACCTCCTCCTTTCTACACAATAATTTTCGTATTTTTTCGTCTAACCAGGATGACTCGCTCGTTCAGGTGAAATCGACATGCAGATTGCTCTCGTAACGGGTGGAAACCGGGGAATCGGTTTTGAGGTGGCTCGGCAGCTTGGGGGGCGCGGTTTTCAAGTATGGATTGCGTCAAGGAATGCCTCGAAAGGCAATAAGGCAGCCGAGACGCTGCGCGGAGAGGGTCTCCATGTTTCGTTTGTCGAGATGGACGTCAGCCGGCCGGAAGGCATTGCGACTGCCTACAAGACTTTTTCCGGAACGGTCGATCACCTGGATGTCCTCGTCAACAATGCCGGCGTGGTCCTGGACGAGGGCGGGAATCTTCTACACCTGCCGGTGAACAAGATTCTTGAAACAATTCAAACGAACGCGGTCGGCCCGCTCGTTGTTGTACAGACATTCGCCCCGCTGCTCGGTCCGGGGTCCCGCGTCATCAATGTTTCAAGCGGCGCGGGGGAAATCGGAAACGGCATAAGCACGTATGCACCCGCCTATAGCATCAGCAAGACGGCGTTAAATGCCGTGACGTGTCAACTCGCTCACGCTCTCCGGTCGGAACGCATCGCCGTCAACGCAGTCTGTCCCGGCTGGGTGAGAACCGACATGGGGGGCAGAATAGCACCACGCTCCGTAAAGAAAGGGGCGGAAACGATCGTGTGGCTGGCAACCGACTCTCCGATTCGCGAGACCGGAAAATTCTGGAGGGATAAGAGAACGATCCCATGGTAGAAGCCTTCGATGGTATTCCATCCCGCGCAAGGAACGAACGATGAACTTTCTGATCTTCTTCTTGATTTTCCTCGCCATTCTCGGTCTTGGTTACGGCTACATCGGATGGCGCCTGATTGCTCCCTCGCATCTGACGGAGCCGTGGAATACGATCAGTTGGGTTGCTCTGGTTACCTTGTTCCTCATCCCTCCCATCGGCTTTTTTTTTCAATTCAATCGGATCGAAGCCTGGTGGACCAACATTCTCTCCTGGATCAGTTTCCTGAGCATGGGATTTGTTTCGCTCCTCTTTACCCTGCTTGTTGTCCGTGATCTCGCACTCCTGACTTCCCTGGGCGTGGAAAAAATCATCGCGTTCGGGCGGCAATTCTTTGAGGCGGGCGGACGGGCCGCTCTGGAGGCCGACCCCCAGCGGCGCGAATTCCTTCTTCAGGCGACAAATGTCGCCGTTCTCGGTGCGGCGGGGATCCTTACCGGCTACGGGCTCTATGAGGCCAGGCGACGTCCGGGCGTTGTGGAAATTTCCGTTCCGATCAAGAACCTTCCGCCTTCCCTTGAAGGATTCCGAATCCTCCAGTTTACCGATATTCACGCGGGGCTGACGGTGAAACGTCCATTTGTTGAGACGGTCGCGGAGCAGGTTTCGGAGCTCAAGGCCGATCTCATCGCCTTCACTGGCGACCTCGTCGATGGCACCGTCCCATATTTGCGCGATCACGTGGATCCCCTCCGCCATCTTTCGGCCCCCTTTGGACGCTTTTTTGTGACCGGAAACCACGAGTACTACTCAGGCGCCAAGCCGTGGATTGAGGAAGCGGACCGGATGGGATTCACGGTCCTAGTCAATCAGCACCGCGTCATTTCGCGCGGGGGCGGCCGAATCCTTCTGGCAGGGGTGACCGACTTCTCGGCCGGTGATTTTGTCCCCGGACAGGCCTCGAATCCTGCAGAGGCAATCGACGGTGCTCCGGCGTCCGACGTAAAAATTCTCCTCGCCCATCAGCCGCGCAGCATTTACGCAGCAGCGCCCTTTGGATTTGATCTGCAGATCTCCGGTCATACGCACGGCGGGCAGTTTTTCCCGTGGAACATCCTTGCCGCCGTAGGTCAACCCTACATTTCCGGACTTCACAGGCACAATGACACTTGGGTCTATGTCAGTCGCGGCACCGGATATTGGGGACCCCCGGTCCGGCTCGCGGCCAGGTCGGAAATCACGATCCTGACCTTGACCCGTCAAAACGACGTCCCCGCGTCATCGTAGAAACGGGGCCAGCGAGGCAGCGAAGCGCCCCCATCGCTCTGTTCGACTGTCGGGTAATGTCTCAGTTTGGAAAAGAGAATCGCAGAGCCGCGCCAGCCCGCCTCATAGAGTTCAACAAGGCTGGCGGGGAGGACGCGGAGAGTCGCAGATGAGACACCACCGTCTGCCGCACCACTTGTTCCTGACTCCCCTCTCTGTTACATTACCGCGATTCGAAAACACAAATTGCCGTGGCTCAGATCGTCTCAGTCACCACAAGTGAGGATGTGCCCCGCGAATATCAGGGAACGCCGATCGGACTCCTCCTGGAGTATCACAATCTCCACCGTCCTTTCAAGGGATACTCCCGGGCCGAACTCCTCATCGGAATGTGCATGGACAATCGCAAGCATCTGCACATCCCCGACAACTTCTCGTACATCATCCGCGCAGGCGGGGCGAATCTTCGCTACAGCGAATTCAAAGTCTCCTTTGCCGTTGCCGTCGGAGGCGTGCGCCACATTGCGCTGATCGGGCACACCCAATGCGGAATGGTCAACCTTATGGCTCGAAGAGAGGAATTCGTCAACGGCCTTGTCGAAGGGGCCGGGTGGGAGAAGCAATCAGCCGAAGACCATTTTCGCGATTTTGCTCCTCTGTTCGAAATCGGAAACGAAATCGACTTTGTGATTTCAGAAACAAAACGATTGACGGGGCGTTATCCCAAGGTTGTCGTGGCTCCGATGCTGTATAAGGTTGAAGACAATTTGTTGTACCTGCTGCGTTAATTCGGCTTCCCTGCTTCGGGTCATGCTGCCGACGGCCTGTTTCCCTTCGAAATCCAGCGTGCGCTTGACCAGCAAGCAGCCGAGTTGTATATTCCCGCCCATACACTTACCTTGTTGGACTCACCGTTCTCGACAGGCTTGCTTTCACATCAAAGGAGGGCGCTATGAATTCCCCAATTGTTGCATTTGCTGTATACTTGTTGTTCGCTTCGGCCGCGAACGCCCAGTACGCCGTTCGCGGCACAGTGTCCGACGAAGCTGGGAGGGCACTTGTGGGAGTAAACATCGTTGTGAAAGGAACGACACAAGGGACAACGACTGACGGCAGTGGCGGATACCAGATCGCGTACCGTAATCCGGATGCCGTCCTTGTCTTCAGTTACGTCGGATATCGGAAACAGGAAATCCGACCCGGGGGGAAAACGCAACTGGATGTTGTGATGCAGGAAGGCATGGAATTCTCGGAGGTGCTCGTCGTCGGGACGCGCAGCATGAACCGCACGGTCACCGAGACTCCGGTGGCAATTGATGTCCTTGATCTTTCGGATCTCACCAATCATCAAGGTCAGCTCGATGTGAATCAGCTGCTGCAATACGCAGCACCATCGTTCAATGCCAACCGTCAGTCCGGAGCAGACGGATCTGATCACATCGATCCGGCCACCTTGCGCGGTCTTGGTCCCGACCAAACCCTCGTGTTGATCAACGGCAAGCGACGTCATCAATCTTCCAACATCAACATTTTTGGCACGCGGGGGCGGGGCAACACCGGGACCGATTTGAACGCCATTCCGGCATCGGCGATTGAACGGATTGAAATTCTTCGCGACGGTGCAAGCGCGCAATACGGATCCGATGCAATCGCGGGGGTTGTGAATGTTGTTCTCAAATCGAGTGTGAACGAATTCACCGGGAGTGTCGGCGGCGGAGGCCATTCGACGAAATTCAGGGCCGACAAGGATTTCGACGGCGAGGAGTATCTGCTCGGCTCCAACTACGGCGTTCCCCTGGGAAAGTCCGGCTTCGCGAACTTCACGATGGAGTATCTCTCCAAAGGACGCACCAATCGCCCTGCCGATCCGGCGGTGTATTCGATTTACCGCCGTCAATTCGGGGATGCCAAGCTCGAGAATTTCGCCGCATTGTTCAATTCTGCAGCCGGCGTTTCCGAGGATGCTCATTTCTACGCATTTGGCGGACTTAATTACCGGCACACGGATGCATACGCCTGGACGCGCGAGCCGGGGAGTGACCGGAATGTTCCCGGAATCTATCCAGGCGGATTCGATCCTCGCATCACATCCGTCATCACCGATCCGTCAGTCTCCGCAGGACTACGAACGAGGCTGAACGAATGGAATGTCGATCTGAACAATACCTTTGGATCAAACCGGTTTCATTACATTATCGATGGCACATTGAATGCGTCGCTTCTTGAAAGCTCTCCGACTCGGTTTGACGCCGGGGGTTTCCAGCTCGCGCAAAACACAACGAGCATCAATTTCTCCAGGTTTTTCAACACCGTCATGAGCGGGCTCAATCTTGCCTTTGGCATCGAGTACCGAATCGAGAATTATGAGATCTTTGCCGGAGAGGAGGGATCGTGGCGAAACTATGGCGTCATCGATACGGTGATCAACGGCCGCGTGGAGAATTACGATATTCTGGGACGGCCGGGCGGCTCTCAGGGATTCCCGGGCTTTCGTCCTGACAATGTGCTTGACGAGTCCCGTACAAATGTTGCTGCTTACGCCGATGCTGAACTCGATTTCTCCCGGCAGTTCATGGTCGGAGCAGCCGCGCGGCTTGAGGACTACAGCGACTTCGGCCGGACGTTTAATGTTAAGGTCTCCTCTCGGCTAAAACTCAGTGATGCGCTCGCCCTCCGCGCATCGGCCAGCACCGGATTCCGTGCACCTTCCCTGGCGCAGATCTATTTCAATTCCGTTTTTACCGATTTCGTTTCGGGCACTCCGGTCGACAAACTCATTGCGAAGAACAACAGCCCGATTACACGACGGCTTGGTATTCCAGCCCTCAAGGAGGAGACGGCAACGAACCTGAGCTTCGGCCTCACGCTGACTTTCCTTGAGGGTTTGACTGCCACGGTCGATGCGTATCAAGTGGACATCAAAGACCGCATCGTCCTGACTGGCGCCTTTGAGGACACCGACCCCGATATCGGAACAGAGCTACAGGCTTTGAACGTCGGCGCCGCACAGTTCTTCACCAATGCCCTCGACACCAAAACAACAGGACTGGATATTATCCTGACATACTCGATCGATCTCGCCGGATCTCCCTTCAGGATCTCCTACGCGGGAAATTTCAACGATATGGATCTGGGCAAGGTGAAAACAAGTCCGAAACTTGCGGGAAAAGAAGACATTTACTTCGGCAAACGCGAGCAGTTCTTCCTTCTTGCGTCTGCCCCGCCGAGCAAGATGACCATTGCCTTGGATTACGGGATGAACCGATGGAGGTCATCTCTTCGCTTCGTCCGATTCGGTAAGGTGACGCTCATCGACTGGCTCGATACAGAAGATGTGTACGAGGCTCGGGTCACGACAGATTTCAGCGTCGGGTACGATCTGACAAACAATATCAGCCTCGTTTTCGGAGGAGTAAACCTCTTGAATGTCTATCCGAAGGATCAAGACACTGAAACCGAAACCGGAGGTATTTTTGATGCCGTGCAAATGGGGTTCTCTGGAAGATTCTACTTTGCCAAACTCAACTTCAGACTTTAGAGGTGAGACACACGAAGGTGAAACTTGAAACGGCTGATGGCGGACACTCGTACGCTGGACATCAACAAGATGTTTACCCCCGCAGAGAAAGGAGCGAATGGGCTTCGTCTTCACAAATAACCAAATGTCCCACACCAACAACATATGGAGGGCACGATGACACGTTCTTTGTTGTGTTTCGTTATAGGGTTGGCTCTCACAGTTTCAGTCACACAACTCCGAGCCCAGGAGAAGATGGCTGAGCAACACCAACCTGACCATATCATGCTCGTTCCAACGGATCTGACCTGGAAAGATGGTCCTGCCTCCCTTCCAAAGGGTGTAACGTCTGCCGTAATTGAAGGCGACCCGTCGAAGACTGGTCCGTTCACAATGCGGCTCAAACTTCCCGCCGACTACAAAGTTCCACCGCACTGGCATCCTGCCATCGAACACGTGACGGTAGTTGCCGGTTCATTCTACATGGGGCTGGGCGAACGATTCGACGAATCCAAAGCCACACAATTGCCTGTTGGCGGATTCGCCGTGATGGCTGTCGGGACGCGGCACTTTGCGTTCACGAAAGAAGAGGCGACGATTCAGTTGCATGGAGTCGGCCCCTGGGGAATCAACTACGTGAATCCCCAGGACGATCCGCGAAAGCAGCCCCCGGGCGAGTGAGGTAAACGCTCGCTTCATTTCAGTTTGGGGTCTTGCGGTCGCGGGAAAGCGGGATATGAGGATGTTCTCCTGAACCTCATCGCCGTCATCGACCTGACTCCGGGACTGGCAGGCTGTCGGTCCATGGAGGAAATCACATCCGATTGGATACGTCCTACTCCTCAATAACACTACGGAGACTATCATGCGTAAAACTCCCCTTGCTCTCCTTTGCGGAATCCTTCTTACTGGACTCGGTGCGGAAGCGTATGCTCAGGGGTTTTCATTGGTTCTCCTTGGCGGACTTTCCAAGGATTCACGGACGCAGACCGAGAGTGTGTGGAAGGCCGGACTCAATCTTGCCGGGCACGCGTTCGTTTCCGTCCCCGGCATCACCATAGGCGGCCGGGTTGCCTTTCATTCCTGGGGAGCCGACGGTGAGGGGTGGCTCAAAGAGGTCACGAAAAGCGGTTCCACAAGCTATACGCTGAACAGCGCTGACGGAAGCCAAACCGTGATCGAGATCGTCCCGGCGATCCGGCTTGCTCTTCTGAACCCGCCCGTCGGATTACGAATCGATCTTCAAATAGGAGCGGGACTTTTTCTTGTGAGCTCTTCGGAAGTCACCGTCACCGGATCATTCAACACGGGGACTTCATCGGGACAAACGACCTGGGTTCTGGCCACCGAAAGCCTTACCGGATTCGGTCCGCAGGCGGCGCTCCCATTGACTCTGGGCGGAATGATTGAAATCGTTCCTGTGTATTCGGCCTACAACGCCGGCGGGGATTGGTACAACCATTTTGCCATCAATGCCGGGTTTCGATTCGGCATTTGACGGAGCCGCCGGCCTTGAGCCTTTCCTGAAGAGATTGGGATTGAGGAGGGTTACGAGGCGAGGTTCTTTGCCGCCTCAAGCGTGTTCTTGAGCAGCATCGCAATGGTCATGGGTCCCACTCCCCCGGGAACGGGCGTGATCGCTTTCGCGACCTTGCTCGCAGATGCGAAATCAACATCCCCGACGATACGATACCCGTTTTTTGCCGACGGGTCGTTCACCCGATTGGTGCCGACATCGATGACCACGGCCCCCGACTTAAGCATCTCACCCGTCAGGAACCCGGGTTTCCCCATCGCCGCGATCACGATGTCCGCCGTTTTTGTGAAGCGGCTGATGTCTCCCGCTCCCGTGTGCGCGACCGTCACAACGGCGTTCGCTCCGGCCTTTTTCTGCAGAAGGATGTTAGCCACGGGTTTCCCCACAATATTGCTCCGCCCCACAACGACGATGTGCTTGCCGGAGGGATCATTGCCACTGCGCAGCAGCAGCTCCTGAATCCCCGCTGGCGTACACGGCTTGAGCGTCTCATGGCCGGTCACAAGCCGGCCCACGTTGTAGGGGTGAAAACCGTCGACGTCTTTTGACGGATCGATCGCTTCGATGACTTTCTGCTCCCGAATCAGCTTCGGCAACGGGAGTTGAACCAGAATACCGTGAATCTTCGGCTCCCGGTTGAACTCTTTGATCTTTTCAAGCAGCGCCTCTTCCGAAATCTCTCCAGGCATTGTCTCCGTGACAGAATAGAACCCCAGTTCCTGGCAGGCTTTCCCTTTCATTCGGACGTACGTCTGCGACGCAGGATTCTCTCCCACGAGAATAAACGCCAGACCTGGAGTGATTCCCTTCGTCCGCTTGAGCTCTTCGGCCTGCTCACCGACCTCTTTGCGGATCTCTTGAGCGATCCTGGTTCCATCAATGATTTGAGCGGGCATGAGGGGGAAGTTCAAGGTTTCAGGTTTAGGTTTCGGGTTTGGGTCAAATGCCGGTTCAAAACTCAGGAAAGATCACTTGCTCGATTTTCGTCGCTTTGCCGCTTTCCCGATCAATTCGAACATACACTCCACACAGACGGACGTCGTGACTGGCCATTTCGAACTTATGGGGCGTCTGGGTTAAGAACCGGCGAATGGCAATTTCTTTTTTCATACCGATCACGGAATCGTACGGTCCCGTCATTCCCACATCGGTGATGAACGCCGTCCCTTTCGGGAGAATCCTCGCATCGGCCGTCGGCACGTGGGTATGAGTCCCCACGATTGCACTGACCCGCCCGTCGAGATGCCATGCAATCGCCATTTTTTCCGCAGAGGCCTCGGCATGCATATCGATAAAAATCACCTTGGTTTCGTTGGCAATCTTACTGATCGCCCAGTCCGCGGCCCTGAAGGGATCGTCGATGGGCTGCATGTACGTACGACCCTGAAGATTGATCACGCCCACCTGCCCCTTTTCCTTCATATCATAGAGGACATAGCCGTGCCCCCCGTTTTCCCGGGGGTAATTCAAAGGACGGAGGATGTTCTTTTCTTTGGCCAGCAGAGCCCTCGATTGCCACCGGTCCCAGAGATGGTTCCCAGTCGTGATCACATGAACACCAAGCCCAAAAAGCGTTTTCGCGTCCTGTTCCGAAACCCCTTTTCCATCCGTCACATTTTCGCCGTTCACGACGCAGAAATCGACATGGTATTTCTCCAGGTACTGCTTCAGCAGCTTCTCGACCAGCTGGAGGCCGGGGGCTCCGACAATATCACCGACAAAAAAAACATTGAGTGCATTCGACACTTCCGCAACTCCTCCCAATTTCGAGTGAAGGAATCAATATAGACCAAAATCGGCTGAAACGAAACAAAGAAAAAGCGCCGGTTTATGGCCGGCGCTTTTTCCGCACGAGGTCCGTCCTCAGTTAGAGTTTGAGTTTCATCAGCGGTCTAACAACATGACGGTCAATGAGCAGTAGAATGACAAACGTCATCACAATCATGCCGATAATTTCCCATTGCTTCGCCGCCGTGGTTTCCACCATGCCACGGCTCATCTCCTTCGACTGCGCCGAAATGAACCTGCTCGCTTCCTGATAGTACTGGCTGAATGTTTTCATGAATTGTGACGATTCTGTTCTCCCTTTCCCTTCGTCACCAGGGACATTGAGAGTCAAGACATATCCGACGACTGCGAGGACGGCGATCATCGCCAATGTTTTCCCACCCGCGCTCAGTGCACGAAACAGAAGGGACCCGGAGTTCCCCGGGAGAATCCTCTCCATGACCTTCGCCGTGAATTGTCCCGACGGTTTGACCAGCGGAGCGTTCCGGATGGCCTTGACGATGGATTGCTCGAGGGCAAGAACACCGGAGCATTTCTGGCACGATGTGATGTGAACCATTAACCGTTCCCTCTCCGGCTCCCCGAGCGTCCGATCGATGATCCCGTGAATCTGTTCAATTGTCGCGTGTGACATGTGTGAACTCCTCACCGTACGACCGCGGGCATCACGGCAGGGCCAATGCCGGGTTGTCGTTCCTGAAACCGGCCGAGAACCGCCTTTTGAAGCATAGTACGCCCGCGGAAAAGTTTCGCTTTGACAGTACCCAGAGGCATCCCCGTCACCGCCACGATTTCGTCGTAGGTCATTTCCTGAACATAGAATAACGTTACCACGCCGGCATAGGACGGAGGCAGTTTGTCGATCTCTTCAGCCACTATGGTATGAAACTCTGACGACTCAGAGCGCTCATTCGGCAGCGGTTCTGTTCCCACCAGTTGGCTTCCGGCAAGGCTGTCATCCCCGTCAATCGAAACGAGGATCTCGGGATGTCGTCTTGCCAGTGCCGTTGAACAGACATTGAACACGATGCGGTAGAACCACGTTGAAAAACTCGACCGCCACTCGAAGCTGCCGAGAGCATGATAGGCCCGAACGAATGCATCCTGCACCGCCTCTTCGGCATCCTCCCGGTTCTTCATCATCCTCAATGCCAGCGTCATGGCCCGATCTTTATGGCGGTCCACAACTTCCGTGTACGCCGCCTTGTCACCCTGCGCGACGCGTTCAATGATTTCCTGGTCCCGATTGGCCATGAGGGCGCGAACACCTTTGCTTCGTTAGACTACGGATTCACGTGCCGGGTTTCATGGGTGAAACCTTTCGAACGGAAATCCGGTCAAAGGTACGAAAGCGGGATTCCAACATCAAACATTATTACGAAAGGTTTCGTCATGCAAGCAGAAGAAATACTCATCCCCCTGGGATTTTTTCTCACGGTAGGAATCGTCTTATGGAAGTATTTTGATACACGCGGCCGGGAGCGTATGGCAATGATTGAAAAGGGACTGCAGCCAGGGGAGAGCAAGCTATCGACTCGCCACATGCTTCAGGTCAACCCGCTCTCCAGTCTGAAGTGGGGTTTGCTGGCGCTGTTCGTCGGGGTGGGGTTGATAGTCGCCAATTGGCTTGACACCACGTTTTACTTTCACGACTCCATTTATCTGGCCTGCATGCTTCTCGCAGGCGGCGTTGGACTCGTCCTGTTCTACTTCATCGCTTCAAAGCAGCTCAAGAGAGAGTCCGATTGACCGCTTCGTGTGATTTTCGCGCCTCTGCGTTACTCACAGCCCCGATCCGTGGGGTTGTTTGTGATGAAAATCTGCGGAGAAGAGTTGCATCAAAATGAAAAAATGAGTATCAATCGGATAAGACCGGGACCGATGAAATGCCGAATCCTCGTCAACTTCCGCATCTGCTGAAACTCCTTGATGACGACTCTCCGGTCGTGAAAGAGAGTGTCGTGAAGGAGCTGTCCGAATTCGGGCCTTCGCTCAACCGCGAACTTGCCCGTCAGCGCATTACGCTGAGCAAGGACCAGCAGCAGCTGATTGCCTCTCTTCTCGAAGAGCACAACCGTGCCTGGCTCAGGGAGATCTGGCCCGAGTTGATGGAAATAGAAGAGGAGAAGGAAAAGCTGGAGACCGCACTGGGCTGGATCGCGGAGTTCCAATACGGACGAGCCTATCCCTCAAAACTCACCCCGCTTCTGGACAAGCTGGCCGATGATTTCGAATCCTCTGTGCGAAAACGCGACGCCCTGACGCTCGCGCACTTTCTCTTCACCAAGAAGCAACTCAAGGGAGTCGACACGGACTACCAGAACCCCTTCAACAGCAACCTGGTGCACGTCATTGAGCAGCGGCGCGGAATCCCGATCAGCCTCGCCTCGATTTATATCCTCGTGGGCTTCAGACTGGACTTCGACATTGAGGGGATCAATCTGCCGGGCCACTTTCTCACAAGGGCGTCGGCGGGAAAGCAGAACTACATTGTCGACTGCTACCGGGGAGGCCGGTGCCTGGACGTCAACGACCTGATCACGCTCAACAACGGTGCGTTGCTTCCCCTTTCCGATCTCCTGCAGCTCGAGTGCGACTCCATCGCCATCATTGCAAGGACCCTCCGTAATCTTCAGAACGCTTACGAGCAGGAGAAAAACGAAGAAACGGTCGCGCTGATGAAAGACCTTCTGGTTGCCGTGGAAGAAGAGGGGGGCGACGAAGAGGAGAGCGAAGAGGAATAGAACTCCGGAAGGGTACTCTATTCCGATGCGCAGGAACCGCGGCGAAAGTTGAAGTCTTGCCCCATGATTTTCCCATTCACCATTCCCTCCACCCGCGCCTTCATCCCCTCGGCAGATGTTCGCTGATAGAGAATTCGCTGCGGAAAATCGTGAGCCGGATTCTCAAAGACCAATTCACGGTCCGAGGAAGAGACAAGCTTGAAGGGAACCGGTCGGCCACCACCGGGCCGGGCAATGTAGTAGACACCCGAATCCAGTGACCGGATTTCCAGGAATTCGACAAACGGCATCTTCCCCTTCCCGACCGACCGTCCTGCTCCGACCATCGACCCTCCGCGCGGCCCCATCCACTGCTCCTCAACAACACGCTCTTCAGTGACATCCTGCCAGCATCCGGCGAGCCAGCGGAAGGAAGTGAGGTCCGGACTCTGAACCGGGGCCGGGAAAATCCAAAACAGGGACACAACAGTGAGACTGAAAAAACGCGTCATCTTATCTTCTCCCTTTGGCGTTTGGACGATCGAATCCCCAGGACTTTCGCCCTTTCGGTTCGCTTCAGTCCCCTGACAACCTCTTCAAATGAATGGTCGATCATCGCCAGGATCTCCTGCGGCGGAATACTCCCGTCCAGCACGACGGTGTTCCAATGCTTCTTGTTCATATGGTACCCCGGAAGGACCGCGTCATACCGCGCTCTGAGTTCCAACGCCCGGGCAGGTTCACATTTCAGGTTCATCGCCGGTGGATGGCGCGTCAGATCGCTCAGGAGAAACGCTTTGCCAAACACCTTGATCACGAGCGTCTCCTCTCCAAAAGGAAAGTCCTCGAAAATAGTCCCCGGCTTGGCAAGGCAATAGCGACGGACGGCAGCAATGGTCAATGACATCAGAACGTCAGCTTGCGCTTCTCCGATCGTTCGCTGCCAGGGAGTTCATCATTTCCATGAAGGGCCCTTCCGCCTGTTCGATGGTTTTCCCCGGACCTGTGCACTTGAAGAAGACCCTTCCCTCCGGGGCTTCGACGATCGCGCCCAGGAGCTTGTAATCCGCCTTCTGTCCCTGCGAGATCTGGCTCGGCCCCGCGGGGGAAAGATAGGTCCCAGCGATCCGGACAATGACAACGTCCAGATCATTGATGACCGTCGTTGTTTTTTCCACCATGCTCTCCCCCATGAATTGCGATCCCCACCGCTCAATGTTCATGTCAACGCTCCCGCCTTGATCTTTCCCAAAATAGAACACTCCGCATTCCCCCGGCTCTACATCTCCCTCGGCCCGGGGAACGGTGTAGGTGGCAACCCTCATCGGAAGATCATGCGCAGGAGTCCACGACTCGGGCGGGGCCCACGAAATTCCGCCCGCCGTCTGGCCTTGTTTTGCGGCCTTCTTCCCGCCGCAGCCCACGAGAAGAAGCGACACCACAAAAAGTACACCGAATCCCGTTCGCATGCTAAAACACCTCCAAAGAAAAGGGCGACCTGAGTCGCCCATGTTTCTTGCGAAATTCGATTTAGGTTTCCGGCTGGAAGCGCTCGACCTCTTCAAGCACGGTTGAAACAATTTCCTCTTCTTTCACCCGCTTGACCACTTCCCCTTTACGATAGAGGATGGCCACCCCCTTTCCCGCCGCAATGCCGATATCCGCCTCGCTGGCCTCCCCCGGGCCGTTCACCACACAACCCAGAACGGCAATCTTGACCGGTTTCTTGACACCTGCCAGCTTTTCTTCGAGCTGTCCCATGATCCCAAAGAGGTCGACCTCCAACCGTCCGCAGGTTGGACATGCAATCAACTCGATATTCCGGGATGCAAGACTGAGGGAGCGGAGAATCTCTTTGCCGACCTCGACCTCTTTGACCGGATCGTCCGTCAACGACACGCGAATCGTGTCTCCGATGCCTTCCGCCAGCAGCGTTCCGATCCCGACGGCCGACTTGATCGTGCCGACACGGGCGGTACCCGCTTCCGTCACCCCGAGGTGAAGCGGAATATCCGTCCGTTGTGCAACCAGCCGATATGCTTCAATCATGAGTTTGACATCGGTTGATTTCACCGAGATGACGACATCGTTGAAATCGAATTCCCCGCAAATTCCGACATGTTTCATCGCGCTCTCAAACAGCGCTTCCGCCGTCGGATAACCGTGCTTTTCCAGAATGTCCTCTTCCAGGGAGCCGGAGTTGACGCCGATGCGAATGGGGATCCCCCGTTCCTTGGCCGCGGTCAGCACCTGCCGGATCCGATCTTTGGCTCCGATATTGCCGGGATTAAGCCGAACCTTCGCGACTCCTGCTTCGATCGCTTTGAGAGCAAAAATATGATTGAAGTGGATATCGGCAACGATCGGGAGCGGTGATTGCCGGACGATTTCGTCCATTGCTTCGGCCGCTTCCTTGTCATTGACGGTGACGCGGACAATGTCGCAGCCAGCTTCGGCTGCTGTGACAATCTGGCCGACCGTCCCCTTAATGTCGTCGGTCTTGGTCTTGGTCATCGTCTGGACGGAAATCGGAGCATCACCTCCGATCGGCACGCCTCCCACATGCACCTGTCTCGTCTTTCGCCGAACGCCGACCCGGTACGTTTTGTGGGGTTTTGCTTCCGTCGTCGCAGGCACCACAATCGCTTCGCTCATCGTTCTAGTCTCTCGCCTCGATTAGTTGATTTTCTTGCTCGCGTCAAAAAGAATTCTCTTTTCTTCTTCTGTCAGGCTCTGGTAGCCGCCGTGGCCGATCTTGTCCAGGATATCGTCAATCCGCTTCTGCATCTCCTGTTGCTCGATCTCACTGCCATCACGGATGTCAAACACCTTCGTTTCTCCCTCTGGATCGGTTTCCTGCGGCCTTTGCTGTGTCACTGAGTACGATTCCCACCATCGGCGGACCTTGTGGAAAACGTTGTCAAGCGGAAGGCGCTTTCGATCATAAAGAACATACATGTAGCCGGCAAGGGCTCCTCCGAGATGGGCAAGGTTTGCGACGTCGGTGGGGGTTCCGATAGAAAAGAGCCCCACGGCAATCAGGAAGATCACGAAGTACTTCACCTTGATCGGGATGAGGAAATAGAGAAAAATATAGCGATCCGGGAACATCATTCCGAAAGCCACCAGCACTCCGTAGACGGCTCCGGACGCTCCCACCACAATGGACGGCCGCTCCAGGATCGGCCCCAGGACCAGCTGGACAATTCCGGCCACGACTCCGCACATCAAATAAAAGAAGAGGAACTTCCGGGATCCCCACATGTGCTCGACTTCCATGCCGAACATCCAGAGTCCGAAAAACATGTTAAAGAACAAATGCCAGAATCCTCCGTGCATGAACTGGTACGTAACCAACTGCCAGGGGAGAAATCCCGCCCCCAGCGGAAGCAGTGCGAAATATTCCGTAATCACATACCCCAGAGGGACGCCGTCCAGTCTGAACGACCCCATGAACATCATGAGCAAGAACACACCCCCGTTGGTAATCAACAGCCACTTGATGACCGGCGGAAAAAACGAGAATCCGCCAAACATCGACGGCCGGTAGTAATTGCGATCGTAATAGGACATGAGTTAATGTCTTAGATGCAAAGTTGTGGCAGGGAGAACCAGAGAAAATTCCACTGCTTCACTCCTTTATTCATCAAGATCCGACAGCGCAGCGACTCCGGGCAGAACCTTTCCTTCAAGAAGTTCCAACGATGCACCGCCTCCGGTGGAGACGTGAGAAACCGCTTTCCCAAGGCCTGCCTGCACAATGGCAGCGGCCGAGTCTCCCCCGCCCACGATCGTCACCGTACCGCCCTTTGTCACCTCGGCAAGAACACGGGCAACGGCTTTCGTCCCCGCCGCAAACTTCTCCATCTCAAAGACGCCCATCGGTCCGTTCCAGACCACGGTCTTTGCTTTACGTAGTTCAGCGGAAAAAAGTTCGATAGTCTTCGGCCCGATATCCAGTCCCATCCAATCCTTCGGAATGGCCGCGGCGTCTACAGTGCGGGTTGCGGCGGAGCTTTCAAACTTGTCGCCAACAACACAATCGACGGGAAGCAGAAGATTCACCTTCTTCGCTGCCGCCTCGTCCAGGATCTTCCTCGCAAGCTCAACCTTCTCTTCTTCGAGCAACGATTTCCCTATCTCCCTTCCCTCCGCCTTATAGAAGGTAAACATCATCCCGCCCCCAATCAACAGCGCATCGACTCTCGTCATAAGATTTTGAATCACGTCGATTTTGCCCGAAATCTTCGCGCCTCCAAGAACAGCAACATAGGGACGTGCTGGATTCCCGACTGCACGGCCGAGGTAGTCCAGTTCTTTCTGCATCAGATAGCCGGCCACGCACGGCTGAAGATATTTTGTTATCCCCTCGGTGGAAGCATGAGCGCGGTGTGCCGTTCCGAACGCGTCGTTCACATAGACATCGCCCAGGCCGGCGAGCTCTTTGGCAAAGGTGTCGTCGTTTGCCTCTTCCTCGGGGTGGAAGCGAAGGTTTTCCAGCACAAGACACTCGCCCTCCTGGAGCGCCCCTGCCGCCTCGCGCGCTTTCGGGCCCACACAGTCCTCGGCGAATGGGACGTTCCGATCCAACAGCGTTGAAAGATGCTCTGCAACCGGCCTCAGGCTGAATTCCGGCTTCGGCTTTCCCTTCGGCCGGCCGAGATGACTCATCAGAAGAGCCTGGCCGCCTTCCGAGAGGATCTTTCTTATCGTTGGAAGCGATTCGGTAATGCGGGTATCGTCGGTGATCCGGCGCTGTTCGTCAAGCGGGACATTAAAATCGACCCGCACCAGAGCCCGCTTTCCTTTGAACGCGACGTGGTCAATGGTCATTTTGTTCATGGGACACTCCGGAAACAAAACGGGCTGGACGTTTCACGGTCGTCGCAGCCCGTCTCAAGTTCATGGGGAATCTGTGCTACCTTAGTCAAACGTCGAGGCGACTTTCTGAATCAGTTCCACCATCCGGTTTGAAAATCCCCACTCGTTGTCGTACCATCCGAACACCTTGACGGTTTTTCCCATCGTCATCGTCAGTTTGGAGTCGACGATACAGGAGTGCGGATTTCCGACAATATCGCGCAGCACAAGGTCGTCTTCGCTGTATTCCAGGATGCCTTTGAGGCTGGTCTCGGAAGCCTTTTTGAACGCTGCGTTCACTTCTTCTTTGCTGACTTCCTTTTCAACTTCCGCCACAAAATCGGTGATGGAACCGTTCGGCGTGGGAACCCGAAGCGCAAATCCGTCCAGTTTTCCGCTCAGCTCCGGGATCACCTTCCCGACCGTCCGTGCCGCTCCCGTGGTCGTCGGAATAATATTCACCGCGGCCGCCCGAGCCCGCCGCAAATCCTTATGTGGCAGATCGAGAATACGCTGGTCGTTGGTGTAGGAATGGATGGTCGTCATGAGACCGTGATGGATCTTGAAACTGTCATGCAGGACCTTCGCCATCGGTGCGAGGCAGTTCGTCGTGCACGAAGCGCTGGAGATGATGTGATGCCTGGCGGGATCGTAGCTCTTGTCGTTGACCCCGAGGCAGATGGTCACGTCCGGCTTCTTGGCCGGAGCGCTGATGAGGACTTTCTTCGCGCCCTGCTTCAAGTGGTCGGAAGCCGCTTCACCGTCCGTAAAGTGCTTCAGTCCGGTGGATTCAACAACAACCGCAACGCCGAGATCTTTCCAGGGAAGTTTGGTATGGTCTTTTTCGGCAAATGCTTTGACCTTCTTCCCGTTGACCACCAGAGAGCTGTCCTGGATTTCGACTCTTCCGGGAAAATTGCCGATTACAGAGTCATATTTCAGAAGGTGGGCGAGCGTCGCGGTGTCTGTAATGTCATTGACGGCCACGAATTCGATGTCGGAATGATTGATTCCGGCGCGCAGGACGTTGCGACCAATCCGCCCGAAACCGTTAATGCCTACGCGAACAGCCATGGAGAGCCTCCCGGTTCAAAGTTGGAAAAAACGAAAGATTTGAGTGAAAAGAACATCTTCAGATAAAAAAATTACCGAGAAATGGAGTGAATGTCAAGGACAAGGGGGCTGGGGTAGTGTCTTATTTTCGAAGGGATTACCCACCTCTGTGGAACTCTCTTTTGAAGCTCTGTGTCACTCTGTGAAATCTTCTTCTGTAAAAGCGTTACACAGAGAGCCACAGAGAAGACACAGAGGGACACAGAGAGGAAAATCCCCCTGTGGAACTCTCTTTTTCTCTCCGTGTCTCTCTGTGAAATTAATCCTGTATAGTAAACTCAGACACTACCAGGGCTTGGAGAAACAAGGGGAAGTGAGGGGTAAACAGTAAAGGGTGAAGCGTGAAGAGTGAACGGTTTGCGAAAGAGATGTTATTCGGCCAGGGCCGCCGATGCGGCGATGATCTTTGCAGCTCCAGCTTCAAGAAGCCGTTCCGCACACGAGACAATCGTCGAGCCCGTGGTAATCACATCGTCAATGATGATCACGGTTTTCCCCTCGGTTTCGTCTAACCCTTTTTCAGAAACGACAAACGCTCCCTCCACATTGCGCTCCCTTTCTTCAAGAGAAAGTTGAGTCTGCGTTCTTGTATTGCGGGTCCGGGCGAGCCAGTCCGTTTTCACAGGCAGTTTCATCACTCCGGCAGCTCCCCGCGCGATCAATGCCGACTGGTTGAAGCCCCGCTCGCGATGTTTCACTTTGTGGAGCGGAACGGGAATCAAAACCTCGGCCTGCACTCCCCATTGCTTCATGACCTCCCCGAGCTCTCTCCCCAGCTTCAGTCCTATCGACTCGAATCCTTCGTATTTCAGCGCATGAGCAAGCTCCTGAAACGCCCCGGTCTTCTCGAACACAAAGACACTGACCAGATCGTCGACGATTCCTTGCGCGAGGATTTTCCCGCGCGTGTCGACGTACAACCGGTGGTCCCGGCTGATCCGCGGAATCGATTTCCAGCACGCCGGACAGACATGCCTTGCTCCCTCCTCCAAGAGCTGATCGCACGAGACACACGTCGGCGGATAAACAAAGTCAACAAATGGTTGAAAAACGCGAAGAATCGCCCCCATGGTGTCCCCCTCTTAGAGAAGTCCGACTTCTACCTTTGTCTCTCTCTGGCAGAAGTCGGACTTCTCCTCATTATTGCTTCTCCAGGCGTTCAATCTCATCCCTCAGTTCAGCAGCCCGTTCAAACTCCAGGTCTTTCGCCGCGCGCTTCATTTCCGAACGGAGCTCCTCGAGAAGATCTTTTTTTTGATCCTTACTCAGGTACTTTACCACAGAATCGGAAACCATTGCGGGCCGTTTCTCCTTGCGTGCCTCGCGCTGCACCCTGACGTCGGCCACCGCCGTCGCGGCGAGGACCTCCTGAATACTCTTATAGATCGTCTCCGGTGTGATGCCGTGATCCTCGTTGAACTTCGTCTGTTTCTCCCTCCGCCGCTTCGTTTCATCGATCATCCGTTTCATCGATCCGGTGAGCGTATCAGCATATAAGATCACTTTGCCGTTGATGTTGCGCGCCGTTCTTCCCGCAGTCTGAATCAACGAGCGGTCAGACCGCAAGAACCCCTCTTTGTCGGCATCGATGATCGCAACCAGAGAAACCTCCGGCAAATCGAGACCCTCCCGGAGCAGGTTCACTCCGACCAGAACATCGAACTCCCCGAGACGGAGATCACGCAGGATTTCCACCCGTTCCAGCGCGTCGACTTCAGAATGAACGTAACGCACCCTGATGCCAATATCCAGCAGATACTCCGTCAGATCCTCGGCCATTCGCTTGGTCAGCGTTGTTACCAGCACGCGCTCTTTTCGTTTTGCCCGTTCCCTGATCTCCGCAATCAGATCGTCGATTTGATTCTTGCTTCTCCGAACCTCCACGGCAGGGTCGACAAGGCCGGTCGGACGGATCACCTGCTCGACGATGACACCCTTGCACTTCTTGAGCTCAAAATCCCCCGGGGTGGCGCTGGCGAAGATGATCTGCTTGACGGTTGCTTCCCACTCCTCAAACGTTAGGGGCCGATTATCAAGCGCCGACGGAAGCCGAAATCCGTATTCGACGAGGGTCTCTTTTCGGGAACGGTCGCCGTGATACATTCCGCCGATCTGAGGAATTGTGACGTGCGATTCGTCGATCACGGTGAGGAAATCGTCGGGGAAATAATCCAAGAGGCAATAGGGCCGCGATCCGGGCGGGCGGCCGGAAAGGTGCCGCGCATAGTTCTCGATTCCCTGGCAGTAACCGACCTCCCTGAGCATTTCAAGATCAAAACGGGTTCTCTGCTCCAGCCTTTGCGCTTCCAGGAGCTTGCCCAGCGACCGGAGCTCCGCCAGCCGTTCTTTCAGCTCGGACTCGATCGCGCCCATCGAGCGTTCGATCGTTTCCCGGGACGTAATGAACTGCTTGGCCGGGTACACGACTTCATATTCGGCTTCCCCAAGAATCCTCCCGTCCGTTTTCTTAATGTACGAGATCCGCTCAATGTCGTCCCCGAAAAATTCGATCCGCAGAGCTTCTTCGTTTTCGTAGCCCGGAATGATCTCCACCACATCGCCCCGAACGCGGAACGACCCCCGGCTGAACTCGTAGTCGTTACGGACGTACAACAGATCGAGCAGCCGTTTCAGGAGTTTGCTGCGGGAGATCCGGTCCCCTCTACGGACGACGAGCGTTTGGCCGATCCACTCCTCCGGCGCGCCGATGCCGTAAATACAGCTCACGGATGCGACCACGATGACGTTCGGATCGCCGCTCAGGAGAGCGCTGGTCGCCCGGAGCCTGAGCCGATCGATCTCATCGTTGATCGATGCGTCTTTGGCAATGTAAGTGTCTGAAGCGGGCACATAGGCCTCGGGCTGGTAGTAATCATAGTAACTGATAAAGAACTCGACGCGGTTTTTCGGAAAGAAACCCTTGAACTCGGCGTAGAGCTGGGCTGCCAGGGTTTTGTTGTGCGACATCACCAGAACCGGCTTGTTGATCGTTGCGATGACGTTCGAGATCGTAAACGTCTTGCCGCTTCCTGTGACGCCGAGGAGCGTCTGGTATCGGTCCCCCCTCGTGAGTCCCCCGACGAGCTGATGAATGGCTTCCGGCTGATCACCACGGGGCTTATAATCTGATGTCAGAAGGTACGCCACTCTCAACCCTTAAAGTCCAAGAACCAAATTTCAAATAGGAAACCAATTCGAAATATCGAGAACAAAACTGTTCAACCTGCTTTAACCTCCGGGGTTTTCTGCTCCTGGCCCTGATTGCGGGCGATGAACAGAAACGCGTCCGAGACAAACTCGGCCGAATTGGTCACAAACGACTCGGGGATGCCCTTCTTAAACTGATCGAACATAAAGGGATTTCCCCCCGCGGAAATGCTGCCGTTCGAATTAACGATGATCGACCGCGTGGCCCCCGAGCAGGTCATGTTCACCCGCGTCTTGACGTTGGGAAATTGGGCTTCGACGACCGGCTCGATGAGAACCGGATGACCCATGATCTTCATCGCTTCAATGCCGGTGCATTCAACGTCAACATTTTGAGTCTTCATGAAATTCAGACTCTCCAGAACGACCCGCTGCGTGATCGCAGAAACCTCCATGGCGATCGTTCTCATGCGTTCCCGTTCAGCCGCAAACTTGTTCCATTCTTTCACCGCATTCATCAGTAAGGCTTTGGACGCTTCGTTCATGGTTCCTCCGTGCCGATATGGAACCACAATATACTGATTGCCAGGCTGTTTTTCAATGGAGGAGGTGTGTTGAAAACAAAGCATTGTCATCCTAAGACTACGTTTCGGGCGCGGGAACCTTCCGAAGGCTTAACCTTCGGAAGGTTATAACGAAATGAGGTAACACCTCATACGGGACAGAACCGAAAAACCATCAGGTTCTCCTCGAAAACCCCGATCCGGGGAACAATTGCCATCCGGTAATTAGGATGTCATACTATTTTGTGATTGAGGCTTTAAAAAAGAACTGTCATTGTGCTTGACCACGCTCAGAACTTGCTTTCGGATCGATCCTTTGGTAATTTGATGCAATGCGAGCTTTCGGCTTTGGCGCAACCTTTCTTCTCAGTTTCTTTCTCTCCGCGTGTGAAGAAAAGGTCGACCACGCTCCCACTGAACGCGAAGAGCAATTGATAAAGGCCTCTGCCTCGCTGCTCGTGCTCCATGAGCGGTTCGGCCCCACGACGGCTCCCGACAGTATCCGGCTGTATCATCATCAACTCGACTCGATTCTTTCATCTCACGGGCTCACCAGGGAAGAATTCCGGCGGGAATTCGAAGGCCTGCTCGATTCACCGGAGCGGTTGAAAGCCCTTCTTCTGGAAATTTCAACAATTCTTCAGAAGGGGGTCGATCGCAAATAGCTCGTTTGCGGTTCGTGCAGGGAAGCGCTATCTTGTTTTCCCCTTTGTCTCCATTCCTCCATCGTTCTGAAGGAGAACCACCATGAACCGTTTTTTTGCATTCGTTGCGCTTCTTGCGGGGGCTGCGTCCCTCCTCGTGGCCCAGCTGCCGCCATTGATCGATCGGGAGATCTTTTTCGGCGATCCTGAGATTTCCGCCGCGCGGATCTCACCGGACGGGAACTACATCACATTCGTCAAGCCTTTCAACAACATCCGGAACATCTGGGTCAAGGAGCGAACCGAACCGTTCGAGAAAGCCAGACCCCTGACGGCGGACTCCCTCCGCCCCGTCACGGCATATTTCTGGTCGCATGATTCGCGCCTTGTCCTGTTCGTTCAGGACAAAGGCGGTGACGAGAACTTCCGCGTGTACGCGGTGGACCCAAACGCAACCGCCGACCCTGTGCCTCCGGCCCGTGATCTCACGCCCCTGGAAAACGTCCGGGCGATCATTTACGACGTGCCCCGCGGATCTCCCAACGAGATCATCGTCGGCCTCAACGATCGCAACCCGCAACTCCACGACGTGCATCGCATCAATCTCACCACGGGCGAGCGAACGCTTCTCCGGAAGAACGAGGAGAACATCGCGGGATGGTCGACGGATCTGAAAGGGGAACTCCGTCTTGGAACCCGCGTGACGCAGGACGGAGGAACGGAAATCCTCAAGCTCGAGGGTGATGAGCTCGTCTCTGTCTATACCGTTACATCGGAGGAAAGCGCAGGACCAATTCGCTTCACGCCCGACGGGAATAGCTTCTATCTTGCCACCAACAAAGGTAAGGCCGACAAGATCCAGCTTGAACTGTACGATCTGAAGACGAGGAAAACCAAACTCGTGGAAAAAGATCCCGAGAACGAAGTGGACTTTGCCGGAGCTCTTTTCTCCGATCAAACCGAGGAAATTCTTGCAACATATTACTTTGGCGACAGGCGGCGCACCTATCCCCGGCAGAAAGCCTTTGCCCGGGATTACGAACGGCTGAAGAAAGCGGTGCCTGAGGGAGAGACCGCCATCACCTCGATGACCGACGACGAAAGCGTATGGCTTGTGTCCGTGTCGCGCGACGTCGATCCCGGGTCCGTTTACGTGTTCGACCGCGCGGCCGGTACGGCAGAGCTGCTGTACCGCTCCAGGCCCAACCTCCCGAGCGAGCATCTCGCTCCGATGAAACCCGTCCGCTACAAGGCAAGAGACGGACTCACGATTCCGGCATATCTCACATTGCCGAAAGGCATCCCATCAAAAAAACTTCCGGTGGTCATGTTGATTCATGGCGGGCCCTGGAGCCGCGACACGTGGGGTTATGATGCTCTTGCGCAGTTCCTTGCAAATCGCGGCTATGCCGTCCTTCAGCCGAACTTCCGCGGTTCGGCGGGGTACGGAAAGAAATTCCTCAACGCCGGAAACAAGCAGTGGGGTACCGGCTCGATGCAACATGATATTACGGACGGCGTGAAGTATCTGATCAAGGAGGGAGTTGCCGATCCGAAACTGGTTGCCATCAGCGGCGGATCGTACGGAGGGTATGCAACCCTCGCAGGGCTGGCTTTCACACCCGATCTGTACGCGGCCGGCTTCGATATCGTCGGACCTTCCAATATTATCACGCTTCTCAATTCCATACCGCCCTACTGGGCGCCGATCCAAAAAATCTTTGCGGTCCGTGTCGGTGACAAAGACGATCCCAGGGATCGCAAAGTGCTTGAAGCGCAGTCGCCGTTGAATTCGGCAACAAAGATCAAGGCTCCGCTGTACGTGGTGCAGGGAGCAAACGATCCACGGGTGAAAAAAGCGGAATCCGATCAGATCGTCGCAGCGCTGCGCGAGCTTGGCCGCCAGGTTGAATACATGGTGGCTCCCGACGAGGGTCACGGGTTCCGCAACAAGGAAAACAGGCTGGCAATGTTCACGGCCATGGAGCACTTCCTGGCAAAGCATATCGGAGGCCGTATACAGGAATCGATCTCTCCGGATGTGAAACAGAAACTCGACGCCATCACGATCGACATCAAAGCAGTCATAATGCCGAAGCGTGAGACAACCGATGAGCCGGCCCCCTCCGCTGCGTCGTTCGACGGAAACAGGATTCAGGGATATGATGCCACGTATTCCACAAAGATGAACATGATGGGTCGTGAGATCGCACTCATGACAGCGCGAAGCGTTTCCAAGGCGACCCACGGGGGAAAAAGTGTTTGGCGAATCATCGACCAGACGACCGGTCCGATGGGCTCCGGCGGCGATACCCTTGATGTCGATGCAGCCACTCTGCTTCCAGTGCGGCGGTCGGTCAGTCAGGGAATGGGATCGATCGCACTCAACTTCACATCAGATGCCGTGGAAGGAACAATTTCGGGCCCCGGCATGTCGATGCCTGTCAATATCGAGCTGTCACAACCTGTTCTGACCGACGGAGCCGGGACCGAGGTTGCGGTCAGTTCTCTTCCGCTGAAGGAGGGCTACACAACAACGATCTACACGCTTGATATCATGGGCGGAAAGGCAAAGGCATTCACGCTGCGTGTAACAGGTTCGGAACAGGTCACCGTCACCGCGGGCACGTTCGATGCTTATCGTGTTGAGTTGACGCCCCAGGGTGATGAGGATGGCGGAATGGTGACGTGGATCGGAAAGGAGAACAAGCGAACGGTGAAAGTGGAAGCAAAACTCCCGGCGCAAATGGGAGGAGGAACGGCGATGGGTGAGCTTGTCAAGTAGTTGAGTTTGGATTCTCTCGCTCGGAATGCCATTCCGACCGAAAAAACTTTTCAAAATCTACAACGGAGAGGCGTCTGAGGAGGCTCGACTACGAGAAATAGTAGGGCTTAAGTTGGCTTCCCAGATAGCGGACGACTGCACCAACTACGCCGATGTCGTCGAGATACCCGACCACAGGGGCAAAATCAGGAATGGAATCGACGGGGATAATGAAATAGAGCAGCGCCGCAACCACCAGACTCTTCTTCGCCCAATGAACACCAGGGTCTGACATGTAGCGGAAAAGGGCCAGGACATCGATTGCAAACCGGAGTCCGCGTCCGATCTGCTTCAGCTTTTCCTCAATCCGCTCGTTAATGAAAACGGAGCTCTCCTCGAAGTCCCGCTCGCTCGATATGACTGTTCCAACGGACATTTTCATTTCAAGATATTAATCTCCGCCGCCGACTTCAATCCTGACGATGTCGGTGGCGACCTGTAACCCACGGGCACTGATCATCACCGCCGCGGGAAGGATCAGTTGGACGGCATCGATGACGGAGATTCCTTCGGTCATGTCTCACACCCTGACGATTTCACCCATGACAAACGGCTTCTCTTTTTTCTTTTTGAGTGCGGCGACAAGCCGGTCTGCTGTCGAAGGAGAAGCAACAAGAATAAGTCCCACCCCGAGATTGAATGTACGCCGCATGTCGTCTTCCGGAACGTTCCCGGTTGTCTGAATGAGACGAAAGAGCGCCGGACGTTCCCAGGAATTCCAGTCGATCTTCAAACCGAGACCCTTCGGCACGATCCTCATCGTGTTTCCTTCAATGCCGCCCCCTGTGATGTGAGAGAGTCCTCTGATTTCTCTCCGCGACAGCAAAGGATACACGCTCTTGAAGTATGAGCGATGGATCCACATCAAGGCGTCGCCCAAAGTGGTCCCCAAATCCTGAAAGTATTCATTGATGGAGAATCGCTCCAGGAGAACCTTCCTGGCGAGCGAGTAGCCGTTCGTGTGGAGACCCGACGAGGGAAGTCCGATCAGGACATCTCCCTTTTTGATGTTTTTCCCGTTGATGATCTTCCCCTCGTCGACGACACCGACAATCGTGCCTGCAACGTCGTACTCTCCGTCACTGTAGAGACCCGGCATTTCCGCAGTTTCTCCTCCGATCAGAGAGCAACCGTTCTCCCTGCAGGCCCTGACAAAACCTCCGACGAGTTTTTCTCCCACATTGGGGGAGAGCCGACCGGTCGCAAAGTAGTCGACAAAGTACAACGGCTTTGCACCGCAGGCGAGGATATCGTTGACACAATGATTCACAAGATCCTGACCCACGGTATGATGGCGCCCCATTGCAAACGCCACTTTCAGTTTCGTTCCCACCCCGTCGACACTCGTCACCAGCACCGGGCGCCGGATTCCTTTGAATGACGCCCGGTAGAATGCGCCGAACATACCGATGTCGGACATGACATTCTTGCCGAAGGTCGAGCGAACCAGAGATTTGATCCGGCGAACCGTTTCCTCACCGGCCCCAAGATCGACTCCGGAATCTTTGTAGGTCGTCGTGTTTGGTTGTTCAGACATAGCGACCCCAAAAGATACTTCTTTTTGTCAGCTTGAACAACTTCATTTTCCGACGGTGGGTTTCAAAGAAGGGTTTCTTGCACCTCACGCCCGGCATGGTTATATTGGGAGGTCTCTTTGGATCTCATGATCTGAATCATGCCGATTGTCTCCCTCAGAGGTACTCAAAAGCCGTTTACCGTCTCAAAGATCATCTGTGTCGGACGCAACTATGCCGAACACGCGAAAGAAATGAAAGTCGATCTTCCGACTGTGCCGGTTCTTTTTCTGAAACCACCGAGCGCGATCATTCGCGAGGGCGAGGACATTATCATTCCTCCGATTTCGCGCGAAGTACATCACGAGGTTGAAATGACCGTGCTCCTGGGGCAAGGAGGAAAGAACATCCCGGCCGAAACCGCCTTGGAACATGTTGCCGGGTTCGGCGTAGGACTCGATATGACTTTGCGCGACGTGCAGACCGAAGCAAAGAAGAAGGGACTGCCGTGGACGCTGGCAAAGGGATTCGACACGTCGGCCCCACTCTCGGAATTCGCCCCGGCGGGCTCTGTTGCTGATCCCCACAGCCTGCAAATTCAACTAGCGGTCAACGGCGCCGTGCGTCAGAAAGGGAACACGGCGGATTTCATTTTCAGACTTGATCGGCTCTTATCGCTCATTTCCACTTACTTCACCCTTGAGGCAGGAGACGTCATTTTTACCGGGACCCCGGAGGGAGTTGCGCAGGTCGCTGCGGGCGACACACTGGAGGCCCGCCTCTTGGACTCCAGAGGGTCAACGCTGGCATCAATCAGGGTCGGCGTCCGGGAACAATGACAAAACTGCAGCGATTCTTCAGCAATTACCGGAATGCTCTCCTTGCGTGGGCTGCCATTGCCGTCCTGGTGGTCCTGGGATTCGAACTGGGGGTCAACAAGACCATTATTGGATTTGTTGTTCTGATTGTGGGCCTGATCGGGCAGGCCTTTGCGGCCCTCACGGCCTGGATCGCCTTGATTCCTCTTGTCGGCCCCCTCATTGCAAAAGTCCTCAGTCTCCCGTTTTTCTGGCTTCTGAACGGCATCGGCTACCTGGCCTCGGTTGTCGCCATCAAACAGGGCTATACGAGAGACGTCGTCAACTACAGGGTTCTGACCATTACCCTCCTGATCGGGGTCACCATCGGGTACATTCTCGGCAGAGTGATCTGAAACACTCTTCGACGCGGTTCCCTTTGCATTTGTGATGGGGGAATTGTATTTTCGAAACCGAAACCTTCCGTTCAACACGTCGTTCAACGTTCTTCATCCTCCCGGAGAACCGATGGGTAAAATTGTCGCCGTTGCCATTCCTAAGGGCGGGGTCGGAAAAACCACCACCGCCGTCAATCTTGCCGCGTCCCTGGCAGTGTTAGAAAAACGGACGCTCCTCATCGACACCGATCCCTTCGGCGCATGCAGCCTCTCCCTCGGGTTTACCAAAGAGAAGACACACGGCGGGTTGTTTGAAGTGTTCAACTTCACCCATTCGATGGCCCAGGTCATTCACCGGACTGAAATCGCGTTCCTCGATTTCATTCCTTCAAACGTTCATTCGGCCCAGATGGAAGAACGGTATATGAAGCTGGCCGAGAACAGAACAATCCTGAAGAACTCTCTTCGCCCCATTGTTCCACATTACGACTACCTCATTCTCGATTGCCCGCCGTTCCTGCGCGGACTCACAACAAACGCACTCACGTGCGCCGATTCGACGCTGGTTCCTCTGAAGTCCGGCCACTTTTCCCTCGACGCTATCGACAGGCTTGTGAAGTACATCGACTGGATCCACGAGGTGGCAAACAAGACGCTTGAGTTCGAAGGGATTCTGCAGACGATGTATGAACCGAACACCAAGGTCACGGACATCACCGAACGGGAACTAAAGCTCCGCTTCCGCAAACACATGCTGCAAACGGTGATTCCGAAAAATACACAGCTGGTTGAAGCATCGTTTTACGGGAAGCCCGCGATTCTCTTCAACGCCAATTCCAGGGGGACTCTGGCGTACCTCCAACTCGCCCGCGAAATAATCGGAAAGAACCAGACAGTTCTGCAGCCCGCGATCGCGGAAATTCAGGGACAAACCGGATAACAAGGAGTAATGCGAAGACCCGGAACGCATGCTGCCGTTGGAGTCCTGATCGTCCTCGCCTTCTTTCTCCTCTCAGTCTCCGTCTCACCCCTTTCCCGTCCTGATTCCGGCCCTGGCGATCTCCCCGATTGGATGGACGACGTCTATCTCCATTTCGATTCCCTGCGAACCGATCTGAGCGACTACACATGGCCGACAGACGCCAGCCGTACCATGAGCTCCGCTTTCGGCGAATTCCGAAAAACGCATTTTCATGCCGGCATTGATCTTTCAACAAGAGGGCGAAAGGGCTACAAGGTATTTGCCTCGCGGTCCGGCTACGTCGCAAGGATCCTTGTTTCCCCGGTCGGCTACGGAAAAATGCTTCAGGTCCGTCATGAAGACGGCTTTACCACGGTCTATGCCCACCTTCAACAATTCAACGACGAAATCAATCGCTATGTCCGCGACCATCAGTATCAAGCCGAACGGTACAGCGTGGATCTCAGGCCGGAGCCCGGTCAATTTCCGGTGGAGAAGGGCGCCGTCATTGCCTACACAGGCGATACCGGAGTGGGACCTCCGCATTTCCATTTTGAAATCCGCGATGAGCGGATGAATCCCGTCAACCCCCTTCTCGCCGCCGGATTTGATGAGGCGGTGACCGACACCCGGCATCCTGAATTCCTCCAACTCAGTTTTGCTCCGTTTCGTCATACCGGCCGTGTCAACGGGACCGCCCGGCCTGTCATCGTCGACGCGCGCCACCGCGGGAACCATTTCTACACGATTCCACAAATCGTCCGCCTCAACGGGCCGATCGGTCTCAGCGTCAAGGCCACGGATCGCGTGAACGCTTCCTGGCATCGGAACGGAGTCTATCACTACGAGTTGTATCTCGACAGCGTTCTCATCTTCACGTCGAAGCTCGATCGGTTTTCAGCGCGTGAAAGCGAACAGATCGCACTCCATTACGACTGGCCGATGGTTCTTGCCGGTGAGGGACGATTCCAGAAACTGTACCTCGAGCCGGGAAACCGGCTTCCCCTCTATTCACGCCACCCGGAAAAGAGCGGGGTCCTGGAAACTTCCGCTTTTTCTCAGGGAGAGCATGAGCTTCTCATTGTCGCGCGCGATATCAAAGGCAACGCCGCCCGCCTCAAAACGACCGTCATGTTCGAGGATCCGCCCGTGCTCGATGTGCGCCAGGTCGATCAATCCTATGTCCTGGTTCCATCTGCCCGTCCCGATCTGCAGTCCATCACCATCGCATCGAAGCTCCCGGGCAACAAGCGATGGAACCTCAAACGTCTTGAAACTTCCCGGCTCGCTTCGACCGAAGACGGATATGTGCTTCCGATCGATCCCGGTGACAGACGGATCATCAAAGTCGAAGGGAACCACGCGGATGGAACATCCTCCTATCCCGTGTACTTTGCGCCCGGTGTTCTCCGGGAAACCGATAATTCTCTCGCGATCCAGAAAGAATTCGCACGGGATTACATCCTTATGACCGTTTCTTCCCACCTTCCTTTTTCCCTGCGGCCCTCCTTATGGCTTACGAACGGCGAGAGGAAGGCCCTGGTCGACCTGAACGCCACAGACGAGAGAACTTATGTGGGAACTTTTCCCCTGGAGGCGATTTCAAGCGAACCGGTTCGTCTTGATGCGAACGGAGTCGTCAACGGAGCGAGTGTCGAATCGTTCCACGAGTTTTCTGTCTTTCCGATCATTCCGCAGGATGGGGGAGTCATTCTTGCGGGCGAAGGAGAATTCATCGCGGAATTTCCTTCACACGGAGTCTATCAGCCCCTTTACTGTCGGGTGGAAAAAACGGAGGGAGGATATTCCCTACGGCCCCACGACATTTTGCTCAATCGTGGAGTGACGGTCCGCTTCCGCATTCCCGCCGGGATCAACACAGATCGATCGGGGCTTTTCTTTTCTCATGACAGTGAATTGAATTTGCTCTCGAAGAGGACGGAGGGCGGATACTTCGTCGGGAAGGTCAGCAGGTTTCTCGGGGAATTTTCTGTCCTGGAGGACACTGTCCCACCATCGATCGCCAATGTCTCGGTTCGCTCTTCACACGGAACACTCCGGATAAGTTTCGGACTGCACGATGAGCGTTCCGGTGTTGATCCTGATAAGATCAGGATGACCGTGGACGACCGGCTTCTGATCGGTGAATACAGCCCTTATCACCGAACAGTGCAATTCAGCGAAGAATTTCCGCTCCAGGCAGGAGTCCATCTCCTCCGGATTGAATCCGCCGACCGTCTTGGAAATTCCTCCAGCGTCACCCGCAGCTTCCGCGTACGCTGACACAGTCCTCTGTATCGGCGACGCAACCCACGTTGCTTTCCTGCCCGATTTTTTGTTAATTCACACAGAGAAAATTTTTACGGGTAGCTCCACGGGCTACCCTTTTATTTAGAACGCACATTACACTGATTCAAGCGGATGTTCGCAGATATCATGGATACTTTTTTCCGATGAAAGAATTGCCCAAGACCTACAACCCGCGGGACGTTGAAGACAGGTGGTATACCGAATGGGAGACGAGGAAACTATTCCGTGCAACGATCCGGAAGGACAGGACGCCGTACACCATCGTTATTCCCCCCCCGAACATCACCGGTTCTCTCACGATGGGGCATGTGCTCAACAATACGCTCCAGGATATTTTCATCCGCTGGAAGAGGATGCAGGGATATGAGGCATGCTGGGTTCCGGGGACCGATCATGCCGGTATTGCGACCCAAAACGCCGTGGAAAAAGCGCTGGCCAGAGAAGGTACGGATCGTCACAAACTCGGCCGGAAGAAGTTCCTGGAGCGCGTCTGGCACTGGAGGGAGGAATACGGCCGCACCATCGTAAAACAGCTCCGGAAGCTGGGCGTGTCGTGCGATTGGGACCGCGAACGCTTCACGTTGGACGAGGGCCTTTCAGCCGCCGTGCGTGAGGTATTTGTCCGCCTGTACGAGAAGGGATTAATCTACCGCGGAAAATACATCGTCAATTGGTGCCCGTTCCACCAAACGGCGCTGAGCGACGACGAAGTGGACCACGCGGAAGTCAACGCGAAGCTGTACCACATCCGGTATCCCATCGAGGGGTCCAAGGAATCCGTGGTCATTGCCACCACGCGTCCGGAAACCATGCTGGGGGATACGGCGCTTTGTTTTCATCCCAAGGACAACCGATACAAGCATCTGGCGGGGAAACAGGCCTTGCTCCCCCTGGTAGGACGCCGTCTTCCGATCATTGCAGACGATTATATCGATTCCGCGTTTGCCACGGGAATCATGAAAGTCACCCCGGCTCACGACGGGAACGATTTTCTGCTCGGCCAACGTCACAATCTGCCGCAAATCAACATCATGCTCGAGACCGGGCACATGAACGAAGCGGTCCCGAAACAATACGAGGGCCTCGACCGGTTCGAATGCCGGAAACGGATCGTTAAAGACCTTGAGGCGCAGGGATTCCTCGTGAAGGTCGAAGACTATTCGTATAACATCGGCCGGTGTTATCGGTGCGACACCATTGTCGAGCCCTATCTCTCGGACCAATGGTTCGTGCGAATGAAACCTCTCGCAAAACCCGCGCTCAAAGTTGTCCATGACGGAACGATCCGGTTCCATCCCGAACGCTGGACGAAAGTGTACGAGCATTGGATGAATAATATTCGCGAATGGTGCATCTCGCGGCAATTGTGGTGGGGACACCGGATCCCGGTTTACTATGCGCCCGACGGAACGTACACAGCGGCGCGCACCGAAGACGAAGCGCGCGCGA
>JACPLA010000050.1 GCA_016186715.1 Ignavibacteriales bacterium
TCGACGATACCGACGACACTCTCCAACCGGATATCTCCTCCAGAGGTCGACCCTTCCACCCTGCCGCTGATGGCGCCGAGAACTTCCAGATCGCCTCCGGAGGTTTTCATGTCGACGTTAAAATCCGCCGGGATGTTGATATCAAACTGCAGATGGCCACCCCATCCCCAGTCGCCGCGCGGGCGGAATTGGACGCGCACCGTATTCCCCGATTGCGTCATGGTGAGCCTCTCAAGATCTTCTTCATCGATCCCTTCAGCCTTCACATACACTTCGTACTTGCTCCAGGGGCTAATGCGAACATCACCTGACCGTACAGAAACTTCGAGTTTTCCCCCCCTGTCCACCGTAAAGGACTTGGATCGCACGCCGCGTTCATCCACATCACGCTTCTGAGCACTCAGCGGAAGGACAAAAAACATCATCATGATTGTTATCATCAAAAGGATCTGTTTCATTGCTGTCGAACCTCCTCGAAGACCGCCCGCGCTTGCAGACGGACGTATTGATTATTATCGGTTTCCATTTTCCTACGCAAGACATCGAGAAGCTGCTCGTCCGAAGAGCGGAACTCGTCCTTGGCTGTTGCGAGGCTGTTAATTGCTTCCACGCGCAATCCCTGGTTCCTGTCCCTCGTCAGCACATACAGCAGTCCCTGTTTGATCTCATCATCGAAGGGGAACTTTCGTAGGGCATGAAGAGCCTCTTTGCGAACACCAGGATTTTCATCGTATTTCATCGCGTTGATGAGCGCTATCTTCACTTCATTGTCAACGCCCTTCTCTTTCCTGAGCTGGATCTGAATCTGGGACGTAATAGCGCTCACGGCTCTCAGACGTACTCCCGGGTTCTCCTCATACATCAGCGCTTTTGTGAGGACGCTCTGAATGCCTGGGTCATTCGGATTTCCCCTCACCTTGACGGGGCTGACCGCGTGAAAACTGAACGCGATCTCGCCGTCGCTCGGATCGGCGTCTTCAAATCTGACGTTGGTAATTTCCGCCTCGCCGCGAAGCACCTCGGTCTGGTCTGAAAGTTGTTTCAAAATAGGTCCGCCGTTTGAGACGTCGGAACGAAACATGAGAGCTCCACCCAGGAACCCCACCGCCAGGAATGCCGCCGCGCCCGCGCTCAATCGTACCCACGGTGCCATGAAGCGTTCAAGAAACCGCCCGACCGTGACCCCGAGCGAAGTCCGGTTGCGCTCGATTCGGATAGCCGCGCGCAATTCCCGACGCGCCTCCTGCAACAACGAATCCGTGACCGACACACGGGGCAACGCGGCGACCGCTACCTGAAGGCGCTTCAGGTGTGCCAGCTCCTCCCGGCATTCGCGGCAATCCGCCACGTGACTCTCCAGCTTCTTCTGCTCATCGGCTTCAAGCTCTCCGTGAATGGAAAGCAAGAGCCGTTCCTTGTATTGTTCATGAGTTTGCATAACGAATCCTTTCAATGAGCAATTGACAATTGGCAATTCGTAATTGGAACTCATGACTACAAAATCGCACATTGCAAATTACACATTGTAAATTGCACATTGCAAATTGATTAACCACCACTAGCCATACACCCCTTTCAATTCCTTCCTCATTTTCCGGGTTGCCGTGAAGAGATACTTCTTTACAGCTCCCTCGGAGCACTCCAGCATGCCGGCAATTTCCCGCAGCTTGTATCCCTCAAAGTGCCGGAGCGTAAACACTAGTTTCTCTCTCGGCGAGAGCGTCCGCAGAGCCTCTTCAATATGACCGGAAAGTTCGGTCTCGATCGCCCGCTGATCCGATGAAACGCCGGAGGCAAACGGCAAAGCTCCGTGAGACTCCTCCTCTCCTTCTGAGGCGGAATCAAGAGAAGAGTGGGCATGCCGTTTTCGTCTCGACCGGTGACTCAGACACACGTTGGTCGTGATGCGATAGAGCCAGGTGGAGAATTCGCTTCGAAGCTCGAATTTTCCCAGCCCCCGGTAGACTCTGAGAAAGACCTCCTGGTAAATATCTTTTGCATCTTCCGCACTGTTGACATATGTGGCGGCAATGGAGAGTACCCGCCTGTCATAACGGTACACAAGCTGTTCAAATGCCAGCATGTCACCCTGTTGGGCTTTGAGAATCAGCTCAGTGTCGTTCGAAACCATGGTGTTGGGAGATTTCTCTTCGGACATATGATTAGACCGTGCGAAGGCGGAAAGGTTGGGGAATTTGCGCGGAAAAAGGTAGAAGTCCGACTTCTACCGTGGACAAACAAAGGGAGAAGTCGGACTTCTACCAGGGAGTCAGAGAGAAGTGGCCGATCTCAGCAGTTTTTCCACTTTTTCGGGGGCGTCGGCCTCCGCATAGAACCTGATCAATGGCTCTGTTCCGGATGCTCGAACAAGCACCCAACCGTTATCGACAAAAAGCTTCGTGCCGTCTTTCGTTTCGACGCGGTTCACTCCGAACCCTGCGATGTTCTTGACCCCTTTCTTATAGACACCCAGAATGCGGTTTTTTTCCTTTTCCGTCAGATGTGCATCGATTCGGTTGAAATAGTGCCATCCGAATTCTTCCATCAACTCCGCGACCAGTTCGCTTAACTTCTTGCCGCGGGCAGCCATGATTTCGCACAGCAGGAGGCCGATGTAGATCCCATCCCGTTCCGGGAGGTGCCCTTTGACCCCCAGTCCTCCGCTTTCTTCGGCTGCAATCAAGATATCACGTTCAGTCATCAGTCGGCACAAATGTTTGAAGCCGATCGCGGTTTCGTGCAATGTCAGGCCGTACTTCTCGCACATCTTGTTGATCATCTGGCTGACGGAAAACGACTTGGCCACTTCGCCGGACCACTTCTTGGTTTCAACGAAATACTTCAACAACAGGGCAAAGATTCTGTGTGAGTCCACGAAATTCCCCTCTTCGTCAAAAGCACCCACGCGGTCGGCATCTCCATCGGTCGCAATCCCAATGTCGCACCGGCTGGCGACAACGGCCGACTCCAGTTCTTTCAGATGTTGAGGAAGAGGTTCCGGGTGGGAGCCACCGAAGGAGGGATTGTAGCCGTTTCGCAGGAGTGTGGTTACCGGCGCCAGCCGTTCCATCACACCCTGCCCCGCTCCGTACATAGCGTCGTACGCAATCCGGATCCCTGCCGATCGAATCAGCGGCAAATCCAACTTTTCCTTCAAATCCTCGACGTACACTTCGGTGAAGTCACGCCTCTGGATCACCCCTTTCTTCATCAGCTCCTCAAACGGCCTTTGAACGTTGAACGTTGAACGTTGAGCCTTCTTCAGTTCCTTCTCCAGCTTCTCAATCATCTCCGGATGAGCCGGCCCGCCAAAATCTCCTTTCAGTTTGTAGCCGTTGTACTTTGCCGGATTGTGGCTGGCTGTAATGACGACTCCTCCCGCCGCGTTCAGCTTTTTTGTCAACAGGGAAACCATGGGCGTGGAGGAAATCTTGTCGGAGATGATCACTTTGATCCCTTTGTTGGCAATGACAGTTGCGGCTGTTTCCGCAAACTCTTTGGAAAGGAATCGTGCATCGTAGCCGACAACGATTCCATTCTTGATCTTTTTGTGACGTTTGAGATAGTTCGCCGTCGCCAGCGCGACCTTCGCGACGTTATTAAACGTGAAGTCGTCTGCGATCACTCCGCGCCAGCCGTCGGTACCGAACTTGATTGCCATAGAGTGTGTCGGATTCAGGATTGTGAGGTCAGAGATCAGAGGTCAGTAGAAATGAGGAATGGCTTGGGATTTCGCAGCATGCCTCCCAGCATTCGACCAATCTCCTTAGCTTCTTCCGTTAGTCTTTTGTGTGTTTCTGCGTCAAGATATCCGCAATCCTTTGCAAAATCTAGTGCCGTGTCAGTCTCGCTGTTCTCGCCGTCACAATCCGTTAGCTTGTTGACAAAATGCGCTTCGTACCGTCTCTTGGCCCATGCCTCTCTGAGGTTCATACAAACAGACCGAGACGCGCGGCGTATCTGGCCCGTCAGCGCATATCGCTCCTCGGGGGAAAGCTCTCGCTGATTTCAAAGATCTCCATTGCGAGTGCGTAAGCTTTCTTATAGACATCGAGATCCTTGGCGGAATTGAGCCGCATCGTACCCCCCGTACTGTGACAAAACATGTTCAGAGATCAGAGGTCAGAGATCAGAGGTCAATGGGGCCGACGTCTGACTTCCGACTTCTGACCTCTGTCTTCTACTATTCAACTGAGACATTAAACGCCCCGAAGCCCGCATAGTATCCGTTCGTATCGAGATCCTCTTCAATGCGGAGGAGCTGATTATACTTCGCGATCCTGTCCGTCCTGCTGGCCGATCCGGTCTTGATCTGCGCGGCGTTTGTGGCCACGGCGATGTCGGCGATGGTCGTATCTTCCGTTTCGCCGGAACGGTGACTCAGGACGGTGGTATATTGCGCCCGTCGGGCCATCTCAATGCAGTCGAGCGTCTCGGTCAGTGTGCCGATCTGATTCACCTTGATCAGAATCGAATTGGCCACCCCGGTATCGATTCCTTTGGAAAGAAACTCCACGTTCGTGACAAACACATCGTCGCCGACAAGCTGGGTTTTCTCTCCAACTGCATCGGTGAGCATTTTCCAGCCGTCCCAGTCATCCTCCGCCATCCCGTCTTCGAGGGAGATGATGGGATACTGTTTGACCCAACTCTCCCAGTATTTTGTCATCTGCTCGGGAGATTTTTCCGACTTATCCGATTTACTGAAAACGTATTTCTTTTTGTCTTTTTCGTAGAATTCGCTGGCTGCGGGATCAAGGGCAATGTAGACCTGTTCCCCGGCCTTGTACTTCGCTTTTTCAATCGCTTCCAGGATAACTTCAAGAGCTTCTTCGTTCGACTTGAGGTTCGGGGCAAATCCGCCCTCATCGCCCACCGCGGTGTTGTAGCCTTTCTTATGCAGTACCGACTTCAAAGAATGAAACACTTCGACACCCATGCGGAGTCCTTCGGCAAAACTCGGCGCGTCAACAGGCATAACCATGAATTCCTGAAAATCGACATTGTTATCCGCATGTTTGCCCCCATTCAGAATATTCATCATCGGCACAGGGAGTACCCGGGCATTGGTTCCACCGATGTAGCGGTAGAGGGGCATTTCAAGTGAGGCCGCGGCCGCTTTCACCACAGCCAGCGAGACGCCCAGGATTGCGTTCGCCCCCAGCTTGCTCTTGGTCGGCGTTCCGTCCAGTTGCAGCATCATCTTATCCACCCCCACCTGATCGAGCGCGTCGAATCCGATAACTTCCTCAGAAAGTACTTCATTGACGTTTTCCACGGCCTTCAGCACTCCCTTGCCCAGATATCGCTCTTTGTTTCCATCCCTCAGCTCAACGGCTTCGTTCTCACCGGTAGAGGCGCCGCTCGGCACCGCAGCGCGCCCGACAGTTCCATCTTCAAGCGAGACTTCGACTTCAACCGTAGGATTTCCGCGTGAGTCAAGGATCTCCCTCGCCCACACGTCTGTAATTGTCGTTTTCATGGAAAGACTCCGAGGAATGTCAGAGGAAAGTCAGCGCCGGAATTAAGAGAAAATTTGGGGGAAAAGCAAAGCCGGGATGAAGGCATAGTAAATAGTGAGTGGTGAATGGTAAGTGATGAGTGGTGAATCGTGGCCCAGTGAGATCAGAATCCTCAATCCTGGTAATCCTCCAATCCCACAAATCCCGGTTCAGACAATTAAGTCCTTTACTCTTCACCTCTCATATCCATCCAATCGCACCGCTCCAACCATTCCTCAGTCTCGATCTGATGCGACTGTTTTGAAGTAAAATTCAGCGACTCCCAGAAGAACATCCTTGCTTTCTGATACTCCCCGAGTTCATAGTACGACCGCGCAACCCGGCGGAACCGAACATATTCCAGAACTCCGGAATCCAGGATCGGAACGCGGGTGAGAACCTGGAGCGCTTCTTCGTATTGCTCCCGGCCGAACAATTCCCGGCCGAGCAGGTACTGAATAAGGTCGCCTTGGCTCTGCCGCGCTTCAAGCCAGTCAATCCGCGCCGTATCTTCCATTCCCCCCACAAAGAATTCCCTGAAGTCCTCAGACGCAGGATGCTTCAGCGCAGCCAGTCTCATTCCTGCCGACTCATCCAACGGCAGACTGAGATGCGGGAGATACAGCTTTTCATACAGATCGCGCGCCTCAGATTCCCTCCCCTTCGCCCAATAAGAATCGCCGAGAGTCAGAAAAAGCGGAAGAAGCGCATGGGCAACCGTGGAATCCGCCAGCTTCACCGAGACGAACCGAATGACATCGTCATACCGTTTCAGCCGGAAGAGGGCTGTGGCATAGAGGGTGATGGCCTCGGGGCTGCCCGTCAGATCAAGGGATCGACGCGATGAGACAAGCGCATTGTCGTACTGCCCGGATCTTAGAGATTCTCTGGTCTCGGCGTTCAGGCTCGCAATCACGCGCGCGCATTCTTTTCCGAAGATGGAGGGCCGGCGAAACAAATACGCGGCTTTCGCGAGCTCGTGGGGCGACGGCTTCAGCTCACTGATGAACCGGCGCCACTCCTCCAGCAGCGTCGGTAGATCCTTGTTATAAAACGACTCAAAACTTCCCGTCCGGTACAGCCATTTGAATCTCCTCATGCCGTACTGATCGATCAGATACCGGCAGAACGAACCGGCCAAAACGTAACTCGTTCCCCCATGGGCCTTGAAAAATCCGGTCAGGGAAAAAAGACTTTCCATATCCGGTTTCAATCCTGTGCCAAAGATCTGTGCAGCAAGACGGTGAAGCGTTTCGTCGTACTCGACGCGCTCGGCCGCCATTGCCAGTCCTTCGATTAATCCCGAGTTCAAACCGATCCGCAAGAGGGGAAATCCGAACTCCGCCGCCATGACATGAACAAGCTCGTGTTTGAGAGTCGCGTTGAGGTCCCCCAGGTTGATGTGGAGTTGCCACAGCCATGGTTTAGCGATGTTCGTTCCGGCAGCGCCTAAAAGTTTCCCCTTTTGCTCTTTGGTCTCATACACAAACGACACGATTCTCCTGTTCGGAATCACTCTGAGCTCACGCGACAACAGTTCAAAATAGAACTCATGCAGATCGGCAATCTTCGAAGACTGTTCCTGCGAGAGCCGGTCGGCAGGGTACAGAATGACGAAGTGTTCCGTTGTCCGTTCTCCCCCCAGTTCTTTTCGAATCAATCGCTCCGAAGACGAAAACCCCAGGTTGTCACTGAAGACAAAAAAAACCACAAGCAACACCAACCCCGCAAGCCCTCCGATGCGCTCCCATCGGGTCATGGCACGGACAAGGTTGGTAGAAGTCTGTCTGCTTCTTTGAATCGCTCCTCCAAGCACGACAAGCACACCGGCTGCCACCAACGTCGTCCCGCGATAGATCAGGAGTCTCCAGCCGATCTCAAGAGATTCATCGTAGGTCACTCCCGGGAAAAAGCCAAGGATGGGATTAAAAGCGAAAATCTGCGGCGTGGCAAACGTCACTACAACGACATGCAAAAGAATTCCAAGGTAGGCAGCAGTATACCGGATTCTGCGCCATCTCTTCGTTGCACCGGCGATGAACACCGCCAGTGAATTCAGAAACAGGACCGTGGGAAGAGGGATCAGGGCATAGAACATCAATCCCTGGGGAAAGGAACAATTTTTTATGAAAATTGCATTCAGGGCGATGACAGCAAGCGGAGGCAAAAGGAAGAAAAGCGCGACGGGAAGTGTTTGCATGTATAGCTCGAGCACCTGGACCCCCGGCCCGGTCTTGCGGCTCTGGAGAAGGACATAGAGGCCTGACACATACCCGGCCACCAATGCGGTAAGAACAGAGAACTCAAAACCGAGATAGTTGAAGAGAGGAATTTGCGTGCAGACAAGGGAAAAACCGGTGAGAACAAGCAGGGAGGATCTCGACGAACGTTCAGAAAACCAGGTTTTCAAACGATTCATGAAGATTTCCGCCGGCCGGAACGGCTGTTGTGTCAGAACTCCCCTCCGCTCCGCCGTGTGATGTCGGCCCCCAGATCCCGGAGCTTCTTTTCGATGCTTTCATAACCCCGATCGATATGGTACACCCGGAGAACCTCCGTCGTTCCCCGGGCAGCCAGGCCGGCCAGAATGAGCGAAGCGCTGGCGCGGAGATCTGTCGACATCACCTTGGCGCCGACGAGTTCCTTGACACCAATAACCGTTGCAACGTTTTTTTTTAACGCGATGTTTGCCCCCAGGCGGCTAAGCTCCGGAACGTGCGTAAACCGGTCGAAATAAATGGACTCGGTAATGATACTCGTTCCGGCGGCCAGGCTCATCAGTGCAATCCACTGGGCCTGCATATCGGTAGGAAATCCTGAATAGATTGCGGTTGTAACATTGACCGGGCGGATCTCATCCGGCGGTTCAATCGCAACGAAATCGGGTCCGATTTCCAGCTTCGCGCCGGCATCTTCGAGTTTTGACGTAACGACACCCAGGTGGCGCGGATTACACTCTTCGACACGAATTTTCGCTCCTTGTTTCCCCGCGACGGCGCCCGCAATGAGGAAAGTCCCGGCTTCAATCCTGTCCGGGATTGTGGTAAAGTCCACGGGATGCAGTTCGTCAACTCCTTCAATCTCCAGTGTGCTGCTTCCGATGCCGTCGATCTGGGCCCCCATGTTCGTCAGGAATTCTGCCAACGAAGTAATCTCGGGTTCCATGGCGGCGTTTTCGATCACCGTTGTTCCTTTGGCCAGCACGGCCGCCATCATGACATTCCCCGTAGCGCCGACACTCGAGATATCGAAAAGGATCCTTGCCCCTTTGAACTTTTTTACCGTTGCGACGATGTATCCGGCTTCGAGGTCGATTGCCGCCCCCAGTTTCCGCATTCCGTCGATGTGGAGATTCACCGGCCTCGGGCCCCAGGCACATCCTCCGGGGAGAGAGACGCGTGCCTGCCCGTAGCGAGCCAGCAGGGGACCGAGGACATAGACCGAAGCCCGCATTTTCTTCACGTGCTCATAGGGAGCTTCGAACCTGCTGATGCCGGCCGAATTGATCCTCAGATCGTGACGTTCTCTTGAAACGGCCGAGCCCATCGATTCAAGAAGTCGACTCATCGTCGTCACATCACGGAGAATCGGCGTGTTATGAAGCGTATAGCTGCCAGGTGCGAGGATGGTAGCAGGCATGAGGGCCAGCGTGGCATTTTTTGCTCCGCTGACGCGAACGGTTCCTGAAAGAGGCTTTCCTCCACGAATGACGAACTTGTCCAACGAGTTCTCCGCTTGCTGATGATGTCGGCGCCAATATACCTGAATAAGTGAGGAAAGGCAAAGAGTGTCTATGAATCGATGAGTAGATTAAGTATTGTTTTCGATGGATTCGCAAAGGGAACTGGCGGGCGACGCGGGCAGATTCTTCGCTCGCTGAAAAGCGCTCGCTCGGAATGACGATAGCAAGGTGGGCGCTTCAACAACCCGGAACCTTCCGCCACAGGCGGATCCCTGCCAGCCTACAATCAAGCTTGTTGGAGGCGGGCTGGCGCCTTCGCCGGAGAAACATGGAACTCGGAACTTCAATACTCTATTCACTCAACTCCGTTTGTTTCTCTACCAATTTTTGCCTACCATTTTCAGGTTTCATCAAACTTCATTTTTCCTTTTCATTTTTCCCTTTTTCATTTCCTCCATGCCTGTTCAAATCATTGTGGGAGCCCAATGGGGCGACGAAGGCAAGGGAAAAATCGTCGACCATCTGAGCGAGAAGGTTGACATTGTCGCGCGCTATCAGGGCGGAGCCAACGCGGGGCACACCGTTGTTCTTCCGCCGCGACGCGCCGACCGCGAAAAGGAATTCGTACTCCACCTGATTCCATCCGGCATTTTTCATTCCCATGTTGTTTGTGTCATCGGCAACGGCGTGGTCCTTGATCCAAAAGCCCTCATGGATGAGATCAATCAGCTTCAGACGGCCGGCATCGATATCAAAGGGCGGCTTCTCATCAGTCATCACGCCCATTTAATCATGCCGTATCACAAGGCCCTCGACTCCATCCGGGAACAGGGAAATCAGAAAATCGGTACCACAGGGAGAGGCATCGGGCCGGCTTACATTGACAAATACCTGAGGGCCGGAATCCGCGTCGTCGACCTTTTGGATCGCGATATCCTGTGTAGGAAACTCAAGCAGAATATCGAGGAAAAAAACGAGCTCTTGCGAAAAGTGTACAATGTCCGCGAACTCGATATTGATGAGATCATCAATGAATACCAGGAATTCGACAAGAAAATCGATGAGTATATCACCGATACCTCAGAGTATCTGAATAACGCTCTCCGAAAGAAGAAATTCATCCTGGCAGAAGGGGCCCAGGGAGCGCTTCTTGATGTCGACCATGGGACCTATCCGTATGTCACTTCTTCCAGTCCCACCAGCGGCGGGGCCTGCACCGGACTGGGCATTCCGCCAACTTCCGTCAGATCCATCATCGGGGTAGCAAAGGCCTATTCAACCAGGGTCGGCAATGGTCCGTTCCCGACAGAGCTTGACAACGACGCCGGCGAACGGCTTCGGACTATAGGCGGAGAATTCGGAGCAACAACGGGACGGCCGCGCCGGTGCGGATGGCTCGACCTCGTCAGCTTGGCCTATTCTGTCCGGGTCAACGGGATTCAAAAAATCGCCGTCACAAAGCTGGACGTCCTGGACGACTTCGACGAAATCAGGGTATGTACCGGGTATACGCTGAACGGAAGGAAACTCTCGAGTTTTCCAACCGACGTGCAGACTCTTGAAAAGATACACCCCATTTACAAAAACTTCAGGGGATGGAAGACCTCGACATCCGGGGCTCGGAGATTCAAGGACCTGCCTGGAAACGCGCGTCGATACATCGAAGCCATAGGTAAGTCTCTCAGGACCCAGATCTGGATGGTCTCCGTTGGCGCTCGCCGCGACCAGACCATCTTTGTGCCGGGGAATCGGCGCGGGTCATGAAATCACCGCTGAAAACCGGAAGTCCGCAGTCGAGCAAATTCAAAATAGGCCTGCTGATCTTTGCCTTCCTGATTATCGGGGGTACGCTCTGGTATACGCACACTATCGTTTCTGAATTAGAGGACCGCCAAAAACAGGTTGCCGATCTCTATGCCAAGTCGCTGGAGTACCTTGCCAACGCCCCTGAAACGATGGGGGGCGATTATGGGTTCGTCTTCGACGAGATTATCCGGGCCATCGACTTCCCGATCATTCTGACGGATGCACACAACGAACCGATTACGCCGCTTGTCAACGCCTACAAAAATCTGGAAATCGATACCTCCGCCTCAGCTAAGGAGCAACGGGCGAGGCTGAAGACGCTGTTAGCTCAGATGGATTCCCGCAACAAGCCCATTACCGTTGCGTACCAGGACAGCATCGTTCTCAATTATGTGCATTTTGACGAGTCGCCTCTGGTCACCCGCCTTCGCTGGCTTCCGTATGTCGAAATCTCAATCATTGGACTTTTTATTCTGATCGGCTACATCAGTTTCAGTTACGTGAAGCGGAGCGAGCAGGGGAATATCTGGATCGGGATGGCGCGGGAAACTGCGCATCAGTTGGGCACGCCCATTTCAAGCATGATGGGATGGGTGGAGCTTTTGAAGAGCTCTTCCCTTGATCCGTCGCTGACCACGACCATCCGCGACATGGAGAACGACGTTCAGCGGCTTCAAAAAATTGCCGACCGTTTTTCCAAGATCGGCTCCAAGCCCGATTTGAAGCCGGAGAATCTCACAGAGATCATTTCAAGGACAATTCAGTATTTCGAGCGCCGAATCCCTCAGAGCGGAAAGAAAGTCCAGATTCGTTTCGAACACCCCGGTGCGGTGAATGCTTCGGTGAACAGCGAGTTGTTCGAATGGGTTCTGGAAAACCTCATTAAGAACGCACTTGACGCCATTGAAAACGGAACGGGGACGATCTTGATATCGCTTTCGGAATCTGACCGGATCGTGACAATCGATGTCGCCGACACCGGAAAGGGAATCGAAGGGCTTTATAAGAAAGACATTTTCCGTCCGGGTTTTTCCACGAAGACACGCGGTTGGGGGCTGGGGCTAAGCTTGTCGCAAAGAATCGTCGAAACCTATCACAAAGGGCGGCTCTTCCTCAAAGAGTCCCATGCAGGAAGCGGAACGACATTCCGCGTTCGTCTCAAGAAGTAGACTTGCCTCAATGAAGATTGCAGTGATCCGAATCGCCCGACCCGCTTTTTTTGCCCTCCTCATCGCTTGCCCGGCGATGGCACAATCTCCCTCCGGCGAGGATCTTCACCGCTGGGTTCGTGGTATCGAAGGGAGAGATTCACAGGGGAGGCGGGACTTTGTCAAGCAGGAACTGAACAAACTTCCCGTGGCTTTCGTTGCCTTGCCGTTTTCACGCACCATCACCTCTGGCGCGAGGCAGCGGGAGATCACGGGGGAGAATATTGTGGTCGGGCTTGGAAAAGGGAAACAGACTCTTGTCGTGGGAGCGCATATGGATGCCGCTCCGGAATCACCGGGTGCAAACGACAATGGATCCGGCGTTGCGGTTGTCCTTGGACTTATCCAAGCGTTCAAAGACCATGCGTGGAATCACCGCGCCTTCTTTTGCTTCTTCGACCAGGAGGAGGAAGGTTTGATAGGCTCTCAGGCTTTCGTCGAGTCGTACAGTGACTCACTGAATCACCGGGCGATGATCAACCTGGATGTTGCGGGAACAGGCACGGAAATCTACGTCGGGCCGGTAGGCGGGGGCGACGACGACTTTCTCATGCCTCTTGTTCGGCGGGCGGCGGCACTCACGGGGTACGCGTTTCACGAGAGCGAGTATTACCCGCCGTCGGATCATCTTTCGTTTGCCGACCGCAACCTGGAAAACATTTCCATCTCTATTGTTCCGAAAGGTGACGTTCCCCTTCTGATCGAGGCCATTGCCGGGGGTTGGAGCATTGATCCGGGGAAAACGCCCGAGGTGTTGAAGGTCATGCATACATCGGAAGACAAGTCCGTTCATGTCTCTCCGGAATCGCTGAAGATGTCGTTTCGTTTCACGGAGCGGTTGCTCAGGCTCATCAACCGAACGAATGAGAAGTAAGATCCATTCAATGAGGCGGACAGCTTCCGCTCAATCCCCCGTTGCTGTTCCTACGAGAGACTTGAAATAGCACCTCCTTCGTTTGTGCTGCCTTCCTTCGTAGAATCTCCACTGTGCCCGCACTTTCGTGTTCGATTCAAGCTCGGGGTTTGATTCAACACGCGTTACATTCCTTTTGGTATAGAGAACATTCATTTCGTACATCAGAATGGCATTCAGACCCTTATCCTGCATATCCGGACGGATGGCTGTAAGATAAAGATCGACCCGGTCGTTCTTTTTCATCGCCTTCAGCAGATGGGCAAATCCGAAAGGAAACAATCGTCCGTGTGCCTTCTGGAGCGCATGGGACATCGAGGGCATCGTGATGCCAAAGGCCGCAATCTTTCCTTCGCAATCCAGAACAACCGGCACGAATTCGGGACGGATGAAACCAAAGTACTGCTTCACATACATCTCGACTTGTCTCTCCGTGAGCGGCACGAACCCGTAGAGGCCGGTGTAGGTGGTATTGATAAGCCCGAAAATTTCTTTTGCATATGGAAGCAGCTCTTTTGCCCGTTTCACTTTCAGGGTTTTCAGTTGATATCGATCTGCAACGACACGCGCGAGCCTTTTAACCTTTTCCGGGATTTCCTTCGGCGGAACCATTTCGTATTCAACCCAGTCGACATCTTTCTGATACCCGAGCTTCTCCAGATGTACGGGATAGTAAGGATGGTTGTAGATGGTTGCAATCGTTCCGAGCTCCTCAAAACCCTCGATCAGCATTCCCTCCCGGTCCATATCAGTGAACCCAAGCGGACCATGCACTGCCTCCATCCCCCGATCCCTTGCCCAGCCTTCGATCTCCTGAAAGAGCAGCCGCGATATCTCCTCGTCGTCAATGAAATCGACCCATCCTATGCGGGCATATTTCTTCCCCCACAGGTCGTTGAAACGACGGTTGATGATGCCCGCGATTCGTCCCACCGGTTTGCGATCCCTGGAGGCAAGCCAGTACTTTGCTTCGCAGTGTTCAAAGGCAGGATTACGGTCCTTTCGCAAGGTATTCATTTCATCGAACAGGAGTGGAGGAATCCAGTACCGATTCCCTTTGTAGATTGAAAAGGGAAATTTGATAAATCGTTTGAGGTCGTGGTTGGATCTGACCTCTTCTATGACCGCAGACATACCGCCTTCCTTTCGCACAAACGATGATGTCGCCGATCAGAACGCCTGCCCGAAATTAAGATAGAATCCCGTCCCCTCCCGGCTCATTCCAACATCGGCTCTTGCCACAAACGTGTCCATGAGAAATCGCAGCCCTATGCCCGTATTGGTTTTCCACCCTCTTTCAAAAGGCTCAAGCCGGGCGGGGACATCGGCGAGTTTCCCTGCATCGAAGAACGCAACCCCGCCAAATCTCCAAAACAGCGGAAATCGTATTTCCATGTTTGCCATGATGACAGACTTGTCCAGGAACCGGTCCTGCGGGTACCCCCGAAGCGTTCTGTTCCCTCCCAGAGACGCAAGCGCATGAATCGGAAGGTTGGTGCCGTCAATGATCTGGCCGTTGAGCTGGGCCGCGAACACCGTCCGGGGATAAAGAAGAACATGGAACGTTTGCACAGATGCTGAGAACCTTCGAACGCTATAATCGCTGAGAATGTCCTGATCCCCGGCTTCAACCTCAACCTGAATAACGTTTCCTCGGGACGGATTAATAAAGCTATTCCGGGAATCATAACGAAACGACGAAAACAACGTCATCCCCTGACTTCTTCCGTGATTGATGGAAGGAAGGGAATTGGCAAATAATCCGGAAGCATCGTAGTTGAGATTCCGTACGGTCCGGAACTTAAGTCCGATCTGTCCGACCAACCTCCGGCTGAATCCCCTGCTTCCCACCACCTGCACCTCAAGTGGTTCCTTGGTGTACACTTCACCCGCAGATTCTGCAGAACGATTTCCGATACCAAAAAAATTATTCTTGAGGTACTTGTCGTAATCGATGATCGCGTCGAACGAGAACGGGTATTCCTTTCCCTGACGCAATTCGAAATCGGGAATCGAAAAGACGAAACGGTACCATCGTTCTCCTTTTGTACTGTTGAATGCTATCACGTCAAACGATTCTGAAACTCCCCACAGGTTGAGGAAAAAACCTTTTGCACCGTATCCGAATCCCACATCGGTGTCATACGTCAGAATCGGAAGGCCTTCAATCGTCGTGGCCGGATTGGGGATGACAGCTTTCCGCTCCGGAAGCCGATGAATGTCGATGACCGCAAAAACGCCGTAGTGGTCGGAGGCAAAGACGCCGTCCCGCGGGTCGGTGAGGAAGACGGTGCCTGAAAGGACATCTTCCGATCGAAATGACGGATTGAGAAAGATGTGGTCGATTCTTCGAGAGTACCCATCGTACCAGGAATTCAGCACTTCAAAAATGCCCGCATCTTGTGCCCGGGGAAAGGAAAACGCGACATTAGGGTTATCGACGGCATCCCACGTGGGCATGGTGCCCCAGCCGGCAAGTTCTATCGCGTCGAGGAATCCTTGATCGCGAAGAAACCCAATTTCCGGCGAACCGGGCTCGGCATTAAAATCACCGAGAAGAATCACGGGATAGGTTTCCCGGCCAGCCAGGTATCGAACAAGATCATGGACCTGTCGCTGCCGAACTTCGCCAAGCCGGGCGAGTTCTTCGCGGTGCGCGCGCCTCTTTTCCGAACCAAGATCGAGGCTGTCCATCAGGCGGGAAAGCCGGGATCTGGTCCGATCGTCGTCCGGCGGATGGGATGCCAGATGTGTGTTGATGATGGTGAGCGGCTTTTCCCCTTTCCTCAGGCGCGCAACGAGGGCAATGTTCCTATCGGAAAAATGAAAGGAACAGACGGTTCCAAACAGTCCAAAGGTCTCGGACAAGTCCCAGACGTCAATCAGTTCAAGTTTCAGTTCTTTCTTTGCTAAAATGGCGAGCCCTTCGTTCAGGTTCGAAGGAATCCCGAGTCGTCCGATCTTTATTCCGCCGTTTGCTCGTTGGGCTACATAGTCATAACCCAGCGCATCGGCAAGAAAAGAGGCGACGTCCGCGACCGGGTTCGCCTCCTGCAAAGCGATGACGTCGGCATCCGCCAAAAAAAGCTGCTCGTCTGCGCGGATTCATGTGCGAGATTGCTTTTTCACCTCGGCGATTTCCGCTTGTGGAAATCATGACTTCAAGAAGCTTCTGCATGGCAGTTGCACTGTTCCGTCAGGCCTGATACGTTCCGCGCGTTTTCGAAAAGAAATACTCCATCAGTCCCAAAAAACCCGCCGAAGCTGCAACGGCGCCGACGGAATGTACGATTGCGATGGGAGAAAGAAAATAAAGGACCATTCCCCTGGTGTACCATATAAGAACTTTATAGGAATTATGTTGCGAAGGATTCCTGATGAGGATGAAGCTGCTCGAAACCATCGTCACAACGGCTGCAGCGCTGAGAACCAAAAACACTGTGCTGGAGCCTTCGTTTGAACCAACACTGACTTGATCCGACAGGAAGAACAGAATTCCCGCGACGGCAACAACGATGTACGGGATCACATGCCACTTTGCGACGTCGATCCCGTAATAGACCGGCGCCGTTCTGTATCCTGTTTTGGCGTCTCCCTCCACATCTTTGAAATACCCCGTAAGAACAAATCCGGCATAGACGAAACAGACGAGGAATGCAAATACGATGACTTCGCGCGGAAACCCGTTCAGCGTCGTGATGTCTGAAACACCCAGAGCTCCAAGGAACGGTAGCGCCGCAACGATAAGACCATTCCACACCGGTCCCGCATTCGGGATACGCTTCATTCTATTGTAGGTGAAGCTCAACACGAGCGCGGCTCCCTGGAAAGCCAGCATCAGGGGGTTGATGAAATAAAATAGAATTCCGACTGCAAGCAGAAGGCTTCCAAGCACAACCCACATCATTTTCACCGGCAGCTCCCCCGTTACCATGGGACGAAACGGAGCGTTGATCCGATCCGTTTCGAGATCAAACGTATCGCAAAGCGCCTGGATCAGCCCGTACGAAAAGAAGCAGATAAGAAATGTGGTCGCGGTTTTCCAAACCGGCGGATCCTGATATGCGAATACCATGCCTGTAAGTCCTGCTGCACCGGAGACCGCGAAGAAGTGGGGGCGAAAAGTCGTCCAAACGTTTCTGACGAAAGCGATCGCTTTGTTCATGACATTCTCCTATTCAAGACCGACATTCCTGGAATACTTCAGGAGCGATTGTACATAGCTCCCGGGATCTTCCCGAATTGAGGATGAGAGTTGACGGACAAAGGCAATGTCGATTTGAGCTTTCCGGTTTTCCGTCAATACGTGAAAACCGGAGCCCTCGACCGCCTTCCCGATTTCGAATACATTGAGTTGAAGATCTCGGCAGCGATTCAAACATTCTTGAACGCGGTCACCCGGCACCGAGAAGACCAGCTCGAACTCACCATGCTCGGCCGCCGCAAACAGCCAAAGGGGAATCTGAAATCTCGAGGCAAGGGCGCGTGCATCGGAATGATAGCATTCCGGTCTTTGGCGGTACAAGATCCCGCAGTCGTTCAGCCGCGACAGGATGTCCAGGCTGGCGAACAAACCGTCGCTGGAATCGATGCAAGCGGAGGCCACGTCCCGAATCACGGGCCTCGCATCAAACCTCGCCGTGGGACGATAATGCATCTCAATCTCTTGTGCTTCCTCCAACTTCTGCAGCTTTGAGAAGCCCAGTGCGTTCCCGAGTCCGATGGATCCGGTCACAAAGATTCGATCACCCGGTTTCATCCCGGTCCTCTGGCGCGCAACTGCTTTCGGAACGAGACCGAAAGCGGTTCCGCAAATCTGAAGGGAGGATCCGGTGTTCACGTCGCCGCCGAGAAGCGCCGTCTTGTGCACAGTGGCCGCATCGGCGATCCCCCTGGAGATTTCTTTGACAGTTTCAGTTGGAATGGATGAGGGCAGCGTCCAGGCAAGCAACATCCCGAGCGGTTCAACTCCGACGGCCGCAAGATCGCTCAGGTTGATGTTCACTGCCGTCCATCCGATGGTCCAGGGATTCTCGAGGATCCCCAGCTCGATCTCTTCATGGAGCGAATCCGTCGTGCAGGCGAGACACAGATCGCTGGAGAGTTCGATCAACTCGGCGTCTGAAGCAAACGGAGCATTGACCTGACGCGGATCCCGGGTCAGATGTGAGCGCACGACATTGATCAACTGTTCTTCCACAGTGCGGGAGTCCATCTACCTCACCGGTCAGTTCCAAAATTGTATGCAAATCCGAGCCATGGAAGAAACGGAAATCCAGTAATTCTTGAACCAGCAGGATAGATGAGACCTAGATCGGCTGCCAGACTCTCTCCGAAGAAACGTATGCCGAAAGAGAGAAAAGCAATATCGGAATCCGGCGGGAACCAATTTTCAGTGATGAACTTAATACTATTTGATGCGCGGAGTTCGCCTCCTAACATGATTATTGGCTTGTCGGCAGTTTCGTCTCCAGAAAAACCCCAACCAAGTCCAGCTGTCAGTGAGGCTCTTTGGCTGCCGAACGAAGTCACACCATAGATGATTCCTACTCCATCTGATCCCCCGGAAGTAGAGTTGATATATAAAACTCCACCGGAAAGACTGAGGTTGTCAATCTCAACCGGAGTTACCTTCGGGGCGAGATAGAAGATTTGACTCTCTGCTCCGGGGAAAAGGGATATACCGCCGGCCAGTGTGAGGACATCCGCAACGCCCACAGCCAGAAAAGGGAAGAATATCTGATAAGCTGAGAAGTACCCTTGTCCTGATTCGAGTGGTCGGGCAGTGGGGGCAAAAAACAACCGTGTGTGATTGGGATCGGGACGAATATATTGCCCACCCTCGACTTGTCCAGAAAGCTGTTCCCTGGCTTTCACTTGGTTTTTGGGAATCGTCATTGAAATGTTACCGATGGTGTTAAAGAAAATTGAGACAGAATCCTCCTTGACGATAGTCCCAATAAGTTCTGATCCGTCTCTGAGAACCAGCTTGGTTGGTCTTTGAGATGTAGTGTCTTGCTGAGAAAAGCATCTGGTCATGAGAATAGAATCTAGCGCAACAAGCACCAAGACCGTCGAGAAAATAGATCTCATCTGATTATGTCCTTTCTGCCCCCTCAATGAGATTCCTTTTGGGGTAAGGGCGGTTTTGCCTGACTTTGTGTACAATGAACAGTGCACTGCGAGCAGCTTTGTCACCTCGCTCTCAGTAAACCATCTCCACCGGACGACGCGTAATTCTGAACCGGGCTGGCAGATATCCGATCAGCTCTCCGTCCGCTTCAATGATGCCTCTCTCCGACGATTCAATGACGATCTCCTTCGCCTTCTCAAGCCAGACCTTGGGATGCGAGAGAATGGATCCGCGATAGAAGAGGCTGAGCGTCCCTATTCTTTCGAGCTTCGACAAATCGCCGACCCCCACGACGCAAAACGATCCAGGGGGTGCCTTTGCCCGCGGCCCGTACGACATCCCTCCGCCGAAATTGGGACCCCTGAGAATCGCAAGGTTCGTGAGAACGCTCTTTCGTGTGCGCGTACCGTCAAGGACGATCCCATACTTCCGGGATTCATGGCGCACAATCGCGTTGATCGCCGACCACAGCACGGCGGAATCCACCGAGTATCTCTTCATCATTCGCACGATTGCTGCGCTGCGGTTAAAGAATTCGAGTGCGCGCGCGACAATACCGAGGCTTGCGTTCACAAGGAAATACCGGGTGACCGGCAGCCCCTGAGCGTCTCTGCAATCGATCCGGCCAACGTTGATCGGGACGGAGACACCCGCGGTGAGACGTTGAACAAAGGATCCGTTGCCGCCGCCAAAACTCCGGATGAAGTCATTACTGCTTCCAGCGCCGACAAAACCGAGGAGTGGAAGCCTTCTCCTGGGGGCCTTTTGCCGAAGGAGTCCATTTAACACTTCGTTGAGCGTCCCGTCTCCGCCAAACGCCACAATATAGTCAACCCCGTCCTGCACCGCTCTCGACGCAAGAGAAACGGCATGTCCGCGGGATTCCGTCACATCAACATGAAAAGGCATGTTGACGTTTTTCAGGGCCTGTTCCAGAATGCGCAACCGGCCAAGGGCAGTCGCTCCCCCGGCATTTGGATTCACAATAACATACACAGAACGTCGAATCACCGAAGGATCCTCTCCTCGACAAACTCGCAAAACGTCTCTCTGGACGAGAACCGGGGGATATAGCCAAACTCCCTCTTCAACTTGGTAATATCCGGAACGCAGGAATGAGTCACAAATCCAAGCTGACCCCCTCCAAACGGTGCCAGCCGGAGTGCAAAGAGTCCATTCAGCAGGGCCCGGGCCAAGTACTCGGGAAACCGCACGAATTTCCGTCGGGCAATCCGCGCCATTTCGCTGAGACGAACCATTCCCTCCCCGGCCACATTGAACGCCCCCCTGACAGGTTTGACCAGAGACTGAAAGAGAATCTCGTTCATATCTTCCTCATGGGTAAAGGCCAGGAAAGGGTCGCGGCGGCGGATTCCAAGGATCATCGGCGCTTCGAGACCGGCTGAAATCGCGTTGTGAACATGACGGCCAAGAACGTTGCAAATCCGGAGGACAACGACATTACAGCCGGGGTGCGTGCTGCTAAAGTCCGTGATGAGGCCTTCAACAATTGCCTTGTTCATCGAGTAGTGAAAATCTCCATTGCCACGCAGCGGATGTGATTCAGGAATCGGCAACGGGTTATCCGCATGCCACCCGTAAGCCGCAATACTGCTCGCAATCACGAGTTTCCGCACGGGGGCCGTTTCGCACGCCTGAAGAACGTTCCGTGTGCCCCCGACATCGACGTCATGCTCAAGGCGTGGATTGTGAGTGGGGTTCACGACGAACGCAAGGTGGACAACATGGGAGACCGATTCCTTCTTGAACACATTGCTCAGTCCGGGATCGCGCACATCCATCTTGATGAATTCCATTCCTTCTGTCGGCACGGGCGGACGGATGTCAAGACCGATCACACGATGAAACAACCGCTCTCCCCGAAGGCGGCCCAGTAACCCCTGTCCCAGGTAACCGCTTGCCCCTGTTATTGCAAGAACAGCCATGGTTTCTCCTTCATTATCATCATTCATAATACCCGCTCCCGCCCGGAAAATTGTCATGAAATTGTCAAAACGTGGTAAGAAGATTGACAATGGAAGAGGGTGGGTGGGGGAATCTTCGGATTATGCCGTGAGGAGGATGGATGAATGGATGATGGATGGTGGCGTTCGCTCATGTGCTTGTGAACACACCCATTCTCCATCATCCATCCTCCTGTAAGTATTGCGATTAGAACGCGTACGACAGCCTCCCTATAACCATTCTTCCGATTTCCGGAGCACCGATGAAGTACCGATGTTTCTTGTTGAGAAGGTTCGTCGACGAGAGAGTAACGCCGAACCCGCGGAATCCGAGATCCTGAAGCCCAAGCGTTACATCAATGAACGATCCCGGACTCACGGATCCGACATACACGCCTGAGTTCATACGAAATCCCTCTGTCCAGCGATAGCGGAGTTTGGAAAAAAGCCCGTACTCAGCGTTGCGATAGGCGACGGCGATCGAACCCTTTGACCGGGGTGCATTGAGGGAAAGGTCCGTCGCGCCGTCGAGCTTTTCAAAGAAATTCCTGCTGACGTACGAGTAGGTTCCTTCGAGTGAAATCATTCCGGAGAGTCGATAATCCGCCCACAGATCGATTCCCTGCAAATTGACTGTCCCGAAGTTCCGGGAAGCCAGGAGGATGGCGGTGTTGCTTTCTGCTTCCTTTGGCGTAACCGTACCGAGCGGAATTTGTCCGACACTTGCTCCGATCTGAGTGGCCTGGTCCTCTGCAATTGCCTCGGCCTGCGGCTCGGGTACGCCTTGATCCATCAGTCCCTGCTTGATGTAAGGCTTCAGATAGTCTTTCACATTGTCGCCATTCAGGAACACATTTGGCGTAAAGATCTGAAGCGGACCGATGAAATCGGTTACCCGGGTGTAGTATATATCAACGCTGGCCTGGAGGCGGCTGGAAAAAACGCCCTTGTAGCCGACTTCGAGCGTTTGCGTGATCGTTGGTTTGAGCGCTTTGATATCGTACACGTCGGAGACCGGATCAAACGATCCCGTTTCCGGATTCAGAAGCGCCATCAAGGATCCGACCTCCTGACTGGTCGGGGCCGGAATGCCGGAGAGATCGACACCGCCGGCAGCGAGAAAATCCACGACGGCCGACCAGAGCAGAGCCGCCTCATCGGCGGGAATCGGCCCGGCGGGGAAAAAGGGGGAATGCATCACGGGACGTCCCGCAATACGGTCAAAGTTGAACCCGGAAGTCGGAACTCCACTTGCGCGGACGGCAATGGCGTACGGTTCCGGAAACCCAAAGACATTTGCCACCGACTCGATATCGAGAAAAAGTTCCGTCGTCGTGGGAGTTGAATACGCCCGGTTATACGTCACTCGAATGTTGTGATGATCGTTCGGCCTCAAAGTGATCCCTGCCCGCGGTGAAAAAACCGGACTGAGAAGCTGGTTATGCTTGTCGATCCGAGCCGCAAAGGCCAGGTCCAGATGATTGTCAAACAGCCGTGTCTCAGACTGCAGGTAACCGCCGTACTCATTGATATCGTCCGAGGCTTCGTTGCGACCGTTGATCGTGCCTCCGGTTTCGGGCCGTGTAAGAAGCAGATCTGCACCATAGATAAACCGCTGAGCATCGCTCAGGGCCACCGAATGTTGAATCTGAGTTACGAACTGAGACGACCGATCCACGATCGGTTCCCCGCTGCGGAGCAGATACGTGTCGCCGGCATCACTCTTGTTGAAAAACGCCTGGGCAAAAAGGTCGCCGTAACTCACCCGAGCCTGTGCGTACGAATAGTTCCAATCCTTTGCCTGAGCAGCGCCGATGTCGGTCAATTCAATACCGCGGACCAATTGCGTCATTCCAAATGTCGCCACGGCCGAGAGTTGGTCGCCAAGGAGAAAATCCAGGCGGGCCTCTCCGGCATAGCGCTCGATCACTCCCTCACGCTTTCCTATCCGCAAGGTCGATGCATCCGCCCCGGCCGCGAGTGCATCCTGGCGAATTGCGGTTTCTACCGGGTCGACATAGCTCCAATCTTTCCCCTTGAAATAGAGCCCGGAGAACTTATATCCGGCATTGTTCCCAACGGAGCCGGCGTGACGAAATGTTCCTTGAAACACCGATCGTTCCCCCATCGTCGTCGAAACAGAAGTCCCCTTCGAGGAAAAAGGAGAAGAGGTGATGAAATTGACCACTCCGTTTGCCGCATTGGGTCCATAGAGCGCGGATCCCGGGCCCCGAACAACCTCCACGCGCTCTATGTCATCGTTACCGGGCGCGAGAAGATAAGGAGCGTTGAGGCGGAGAGAAGGAACACCCGCCAACCGGTTGTCAGTCAGCATCATGAGCGTGCCGGAGAACACATTGTTGAATCCGCGCACCACGACGTTTTGCTGAAGAAGACCGGTTTGTGAGACGTCGACCCCCGCAACCGTTCGAAGATGATCCGTCGGGGTGATAACAGGCGCTTCAGCAACCGCTCTGGCGTCAATGACGGACATCGACGCCGGGGCTTCAAGGAGCTTTTGTTGCTTGCGGGACGCCGACACCACAATCCCGTCGAGCATGATGATCCGTGGTACAAGCTCGGCATCAAGGCGGACAGATTGTGCCCCAAGGACCGAAATCCGTTCCATTCTCCGGGTGTGATGCGCCACTGACATGAAACTGACTGTATAATATCCGACCGGGATCTCCCCCAACGCGTACATGCCCCTCCCATCGCTGTAGACCCATGTTTGTTTTGTCGAATCCGTAAGACTCGTCGCCAGAATCACCACATTGACGATCGGCTCTGCCGTTTCCGCCTCTAGTACTCTTCCGGTGATGGTCCCGGTTTGTGCGGCGAGCTGATTCAATCCCGCCATCCAGACCAGAATCAATGTTCCACTGACTAGTTGTTTCATGGTCGTGCCTCCTTTGATGTTCGAATGTGCTTGTGGTCGTTAAGCCGGCTTCACTTGAGTAGAATCACCCGTTGTGTTTCGACCGTTTCTCCTGCGACAAGCCGCGAGAAGTAAATCCCGCTGGGCAAATGCGATGCGTCGAACCGGGCACTGTGATAACCGGCGTTCATCTGTCCATCCAGAAGCGTCGCAACTTCCTGACCGACAAGATTGTAGAGAATGGAGAGAATGACGATTATTTCCACAATAACAACTTGAGCATCGGTGGTATCATAGCTTGCTCACTCTTGAGTCAAGGGAATCGGACTTGACCCTCCGTCCAGTGACAAATCTTGTATGCCTTGCAAATGCAGTCATGGGGCGGCGATCAGCTTTCCGATCGTTTCTCTTTTTTCCGCGACGCTTTTCCCTTCGAGCGGTACCGCCTGTTCCATATCCCGCAAAGATCCCGCTACGCTGCCGATGATCCCGCCAACGATTCCGATGTACAGGGCCGATGTTTCCATCGTTCGGTTTTGATCACGCACGGGTCGTGCCAGAAAACCGGCAACCATGCCGACGGCCAACCCAATGCCTGCACCGACCGCCGCGCCTTCGACGATTGATCCCTCGCGCATGACGCGGATTTGCTCGATCTCTTCGATGGGAACAAACAATGATTTTCCTCCGCTCAGGAGCTGTAGCGAGTCTCCTTCCATTCCCCGCCACGTTGCATTCAGAATTACTCTGTTCTCCGATAACTTCAGCCACAGGTAGTGATCCTGGGCCAAAGCGTTGAGCGGAACAAAGAAAAAGGAAACGAGCGCAATGAACTGTTTCATCGTATTCTTTTCTTAACAAGCACATGAAGGAGGGGGAGATCAGGAAATCCTTCACTCCCCGCTCAAAGAGTTGCAGCCTACCATTGAGTCCGCGCAGAACCCCGGATTGCGTAGCCGACAATCAGTGAAACCCGCTGTCCCTCGGGGTTGGTTGTCACTGCGAGATTGATCGGAATGCTGACACCGCCGTAGTCGATGCTCTTGCCGACAGCTATGGTGAGAGCCGTGCGCGGCTTGTCCGCAAGCAGCACGTTCGGACCCATGCCGAACTCTATTCCATTGGGAAGTCGGACGCCGATCGCAAGAGTGGCCGTCGGAAAGATTCTGCTGTATTCGACTCCCGAGATCAGGGGGACAGCTTGAATGACAAATTGAGGCCCTCCGCCTTCCGGAATCACCTGGTATTCAAAGTGCCAGCCAAACTGGCTCAGCAGAAGCCCAAAGCCGTTTCGTTTCAACTCATCGGCCAGTTTTCCGCCTCCGACGACGTACGTAACGCCCAATCGGGGCCCTCCAAGATTCCGCTCTGCCAGAGTCACCGGTTGCTCCATAACCTGAACCTGAGCGACAGCCGTCATAGAGGCGGTTGTCAGAACCGCTCCGATGAAGGCGCCCAGCTTCGAAATCCTCGTTCTCATGATATCCTCCAAAGTGGATTGATTGATGTGGTGATCAACTTCATATCAAAGACGGAAAAACCGGATCGATCGTTGTCACGGTTTTGTCAAACAATTGTCGAATTGCAGCGCGACAAAATCTTTGCCAATCGCGTGACAGCTTCATCGGGCACTTACAGAAGAAAGACCAAAGCGATGAGACTGAGAAATGTTTCGACCGCAACCCAAAAAACAATGATCCTCAACGCCATTCCTATTTTCACAGGCTTTCCTTCCGATAGATCGCTGGATTTATACAATCTGAATTTCGTTGTCGGGAACGAGTTCGTCGATCATGATCTGAACCGCGCCGAATGGCGTTAAGAATTTCCGAAGGGCGAAACAACCAATGAGCAAGTTCCCGATGCCATGATGGCGGGCGATTTGCTCCAGGAGTCGCCGATACAGTCTGGGTGAAATGAGAATCGCACTCGGAATGGACCGATGATGCTGACTGTGGCGTGCAACAGTTTCGTTGATGGCTTTCCCAGGGTCAGTGACTTCCTGCATAGGTAATCTCCTTTCTTGGCGCGCAAAGCGGGCTATTACAATACCATTCAGATGTTTCCGTTAGTCGAGAGAAGCATGACGAAACATTGTTCCGGGGGACCAGTTCATCCGTCGATATGATTCAAGCTCGAGCACGATTGACCCGAGAAAAATCTTGACCTCCGCACGAACCGGTAAAGCTGCTTCGTCATCTGTCAGCCATCCCTGGAAGGCGCCGGTCATGCCGGCAAATGTTTTCCCCTCCCATTTGGCAATTCCCTGGACGTACCGGCAACGGATTTCCCTGTCAAACGCTGGGACCTCGAGTTCTTCCTCTTCCCCCGTGAATACCACCTCGGTCGGAGCAATCTGATAATCGTTCAATGTCGGAAGCGTGATCTTGGCACGGCCCCCGGACAGCACTCGTGTCGCCATGAAAAGGCTCAGAGCATCGTACAAGAAACCATTCCAGCGCATGCTATCGCTGCGGAGACACGTCCCCTGAGCGCTGTCTGTCGCAATGAGAATCTCCCGAGACCTGTCGTGAACGAACGTAGAGAAAATCGTCGGATCGTCTCCGGAAATCACACGGACATACTCCAGAGAGGGAACGTCTTTCTGAAGAACCGCCTCGTTGATAAAATTCACGTTGATGAACGGGAGTCCCGCAGCTGATCGGACATCCATGCGAACCAGGTACTTCTCTGTGTTTCCCATGGGCAATTGTTCCTGATGAACGATCACGGTGCCAAGGCGGATGAAATTCCACTTTACTTTGTATTGGAGCACCTCCCCGTGGGAAAACGGAGCCTTCTCCGTATTTTCCTGACCAAACAAACTGCTGAACAGAGTGGGGATGACAAGAATCAGAATCCGAAAGCCGCGAAGAACCTCACAATGAGAATTCATGATCACATTCCTTTCCTCTTCAGAGGCAAATCTCTTCCCGGATATGAGCTGGAATGAGACGAACATTCGGCACAATCGTCCGTCCACATGTTACTTTGAAGAAATCGACCAGAAAGTCCGTGTAGGATGAATACACCGATGATCCTGCTTTCGCATATTTCGCTTCGAGTAGTCTGTGCACCTTCCGCAAATTGTACCAGGGAATGCCCGGAAACAGGTGATGCTCCAGATGATAGTTGAGGTTGCACATGAAGAAGGAAACAAAAGCGTTGCTCACGACGGTACGACTTGCCGTGAAATCATTTCCTCCCGTGGTCAGTCCGTGTTCAGCGAGGCCGCGAACGTTGGACAGCTGTGCGGCAACAAGCAGCGGAAGGATCCACACGGTGACGAGTTCTTGCAACGGAACGACAAGAAACAGAAGGACGATGAAAGCAATCAGGAACGCATATTCCTGAAGAATCTCTTTCCTGACTCTGGCTTTACCTTTTTGATAGCCAACGATGGCCACAGTCGGGATATAGAAGTAAATCCCCATCAACAAGACCGCATAATAGACAAAGACCAGTGGCAAGCCCTTTGCGGATGCTCCTTCGACGTTATCGGGATCGTCTTCCGTTTTTGTATGAGCGTGATGGGCGATATGAACTGACCGGTAGGCTGAAACGGCAACAAGACCGGGAATGCCGCACAGAAACCCTAGCCAGCGGTTGACAAAGAGATCCTTCGACAACAATGAATGGCAGGACTCGTGCATCATGATGGCGAGTCCGTTGAGCGAGAAGGACATCAGAATGATGGAAGGGATTTGAGCCGGGACGTATTCAACGGAAAGTGCAATCCACCCGGCGGCAATCCAGATTCCGACAAAGAAGAGGGTTTTCCAATTGTACCGCGTATCGAGACTTTGCAGCAACCGCAAAGACGCCCATTGCTCCCGCGAGATGCTCTTGCGGGTTACCGTTGACAGGTTGTCACTTCCATCGCAGTAGTAGATCTGTGACTCCGACTCCCTGTCTTTTGTTTGTGTCGCCTGTTGCATGATATCCTCCGGTCAGTAACGTCTGACATAACCGCTTGTGAGACCCGTCATCCCCAATGACAGGAACTGTTACGGCGTTGTTGTCACGACTTTGTCAATCCGTCGTCAAAGTTCATCCATCGCTCGATCACTTTTTTTTTACATTCTTCTGACGATCGTGTGACAATTTTTCTCCGCCTCCCCGGTATTTTAAGAAAGGACAAAGGGAGATATCCCAAAGTGAAAACCTTGAAGAACAGCAACATTCTTGTGACTGGCGGTTCGGGAGGAATTGGCTCGGAAGTGTGTCGACTCATTTCGTCGGTCGGGGCAACGGTGATTTCCGTGGAACACTCTTCCGAAATGAACCACATGTCAGGCGTGGCATTGGCTCTCGCAGCGGATCTTCGGCGCCCCGCCGAATGGGACCGCGTGACAGCAGTTGTCCTTGAGCGATTCGGGCAGCTCGACGGACTGATCCACTGCGCGGGCGTCCTGATCCCGGGGACCGTTCTCACGCTCTCCGTCCAACAGCTTGAGCAGATGGTCAGCGGAAATTTCCTCACTCTTCTCTATGGCATCCGATCCGTTGCGCCGGTGATGATCCGGCAGGGTTCCGGGCATATTGTGACCATTGGCTCTCTGGGCGGCATACTTCCGATGCCGTATGAGGCAGTGTACAGCGCGACAAAGTTTGCGGTTCGCGGACTCTGCCTCTCTGTGAGCGAGGAGTTAAAGAGATTCGGAGTTCACGTCAGTCTCATTTCCACCGGTCCGGTCGAAACGAAGATGCTGGATACCGAGGCACACGATAAGAAGTCATACATCGCGTTCATGAGCCGTTCTCAAAATCCGGCCGACATCGCGACCGCCGTTTTCGATGTTCTGATCAATCCGCGCACAGAAGTTCTTTTCCCCCGGCTCGCGGGAATCTGCGCTTCCGTTGTGTCACACTGTCCCCCCCTTTTCCGTCTTTTGTATCGATATCTTCGGCCGATCGGGGAGAAACGGCAACAAGCTTATGTGAGAAAACGGCAGCACCAGGCACCGGTGTCAACCCTCTTTCAGGTGAAATCATGAAAAAACCCAAGCTTCTTCTTCTTGTGCTCTTTCAGAATTTGAAAGATGCGGATCCTTATTACGCTCGTACTCCTGCCCCGCCGTTGCCAGGAATCCTGCTCGCCGGCATGACACCGCCGATCGTTGAGGTCGAAGTGCTTCACGAAATGGTGCGGCCCATCGATTACGAAACCGATGCAGACTTTATCGCGATCAGCTTCATGGATTATCTCTCCCCCCACGCGTACGATGTCGCCGAACGGTTCAGGAAATTGGGAAAACCTGTCATCGGCGGAGGGAAGTTTGCAACGACTCATCCGGACGAAGTACAACCTCATTTCGATTCTATCCTTGTTGGAGAGGCGCAGAACGTCTGGCCTCAGATGGTGCGGGATCTCGTGGCGGGAACGCTGAAGCCGCGCTATACAGCTGAGCCCATGCCCTCCCTCGAGGACATTCCCCCGCCGCGTTATGATCTGGTTGAAAAAACCTTCACGGTCCCGGTTGTGACCGAAGCATCACGCGGCTGCCCTCATCCGTGTACGTATTGTCAGCTGAACATCAATCGTCTTCCGTATCGGATGCGGCCCGTTGCCGATGTGATCCGCGATCTTCGCGCCACCCAGACGCTTCCATGGTATCGAAGGAAAATGGCCATGATCCTCGACAATAACCTCGGCGGAAACTTGCAGAACGCAAAGGCTCTCCTGAAAGAGGTTGCCAAACTAGACTTCTGGGGAATCGGAACCCAATTCAGCATCGAATGTCTTCGCGACAACGAATTTGTGGATTTGCTCGCGAAAGCCCAATGCCGAATGGCCTTTCTCGGAATGGAATCGCTCAGCGACAAGAGCCTGGCAGGAGTAAAAAAGCGTCAAAACAAAGTGCGGGAATACAAGGAGAGCTTTGACAAACTGCACCGGCGCGGGATTCTGACCTTCACAGGACTCATGTTCGCCCTCGACGAGGATACGAATGAGTACTACGAATCGCTCCCCGAGCGCCTGGATGAAGTGGGGACCTGCGTGATCCTTCCCTCGATCTCAATCCCGATCTACGGAACACCCTGGTATCAACAGGTCATCCGGGAGGACCGGCTCGTCGATCCAGACATTTCTCACTATGAGGGAGATCACCTGGTTTTTCGGCACAACCATCTCTCCGATGACGAAATCTATGCCGCCTATAAACGAGTCAACAGGATTTTCTACTCCTGGTCAAATATCATTCGCCGTTGGTGGCGGTTTATGAAGAAGCAGACGCGCCAGGAACCGCCGATTCTCTTTCTCCGGAGATTATTCCTGACGTCGTTCATTTATTTCAAACTCTCGATCTTTCAGCGACACCACGCGCAGCATCGCGTCTTCCCCGCGCTGAGCTCCCGCAGCAACTCCGGCGAAGGTGAGCGGTCGGAAACGATGACTCGAGCGGCCTGAAATCAGGGGCGGACGAACTTATACCCCACAGTGTGGATGGTGAGCAAGTAACGAGGCTTGGAAGGAGACGGCTCGATCTTCTTTCGGAGAGAAAGTATATAATTATCAACAGTTCGTGTTGTCGGCATCGCTTCATACCCCCACACTTCGTTGAGGAGCTGATCCCGGGAAATAACTTGACCCTCACGCTCGACGAAGTATCGCAGCAGCTCATATTCCTTGGCGCTCATTTCAATTTTTTTCTTTCCCTTCGAAGCTTCCTGACGCTTGAAGTCGATATGAACTTCGCCGATGTCTGTTTCATGAACAAGGGAGACAAGATCCGTCTGGCGTCGAAGGAGGGCTTTGATGCGGGCAAGCAGCTCGCGAACGCTGAACGGTTTCGTCACATAGTCGTCCGCCCCGAGCTCGAGCCCAAGGACTTTGTCCGTCTCGTCCCCTTTCCCGGTCAACATGAGAATCGGGATTTTGCTCCCCGCCGACCGGAGCTGGCGGCAGATTTCCAAGCCGTTCATACCAGGAAGCATGACATCCAGTACAAGAAGATCCCACTGCGCTGTGCGCGCCTTCTCAAACCCCTTGATTCCATCCGACTCTGCGACCACGCTGTAATGCTCCGAATTCAGATTGTCTACCAACCCCCGGAGAATTGCCAGGTCATCCTCGATGATCAGGATTTTTTTCATAGAAAATTCCTCATATCATTGAGCACGGATCACCACGATGGTGATGTCATCGGACTGGGGCGTACCGCCGGCAAAACGCTGCAGGGACCGCATGGCCTGTTGGATCAGGGCCTTGCTGGTTCCCATCTTTCCCCTGAGAAGCCTGCGGAACCGATCAAAGCCGAATTCGTGAGAGTGCTCGTTCATGCATTCGACCACTCCGTCGGAGTACAGAACAAATACATCCCCGGGTCCGTATTCTACGGTTGTTCTCCGAAGCTCCTCGTCGAAGTTGCGGCCGATCGTCTGCCCGATCCACATTCCATCCGGTTTGATCTCTTCGATCTTCGACGCACGCCTCCGGAACACGGGAAGATGGCCGGCGCTCGCAAACTCCACGGTATGCCGGTCGAGATCAAACATCGCCGTCACCGCGGTAATAAAAGACGACGGTTCCATCGTCGTTCCCAGGTGTTCCTGGAGTTGAAGGAGAATATCGCCGGCAGTCCGTATCATGGTTTTCGATGCCTGAACGATTCCCTGCATCTTCTGAACATAGAGCGCCGCCGGCAAGCCTTTGCCTGAAACGTCAGCAACAATCACGGCCAGTTTCCGCGGGCCGAGAAGGAGATAATCGAAGTAGTCGCCTCCGACATGCGTTGCAGGAACCATGGTCCCCCAGACATCGAGAGTGTCGATCCGTGGGGGGATTTTGGGAAGAGAGCCCTGCTGAATTTCCCGCGCTTTTCGAAACTCCTGATCCAGAGCCCTTGCAGATCCCAGCGTCCGCTCCGTTCTTTCAATTGCATTGCGGATCCGAAGGAGCAGTTCCTGAATGCTGAACGGTTTTGGAATGTAGTCGTCCGCACCCAGGCCCAGCCCTCGCATTTTCGATCCCTCGTCTGCCAGGCCGGTGAGCATGAAGATCGGGGTCGCATAACCTTCTTTTTTCAGCCGGGCGCAGATGTCAAATCCCGACATCGACGGAAGCATGACGTCGAGAATGAGAAGATCCAGGTTTTCGCGCCTTGCACGGGCCAGAGCGGCCCGGCCGTCTCGCTCCACGAGAACCTTCAGTTTCTCACGTTCGAGATTGGCCTGAAGACCCTGTCGAACCGCCGGGTCATCTTCTGCGATGAGAACGGTTTTCATGGGAAATTGGCAGTTTCACGATGAACGTACTCCCTTGACCGACACGGCTCTTCACAGCAACCTCACCGCCGTGTGATTCAACAATATGTTTCGCCAATGGAAGTCCGAGTCCCGCACCTCCCACCTGCTGCGATCGGATATCACGCACCCTGTAAAACTTTTGGAAGATGAACGGAATCTCTTTGGCGGGAATTCCAAATCCGGCGTCAGACACCTTGATCACGATCTTACTTCCCGTCTTTCCGACCTCAAGCCGCACCTGCTTCCTGGTGCCGGAGTATTTCAGAGCATTGGAAAGGAGGTTGATCAGCAGTTGCTCCAGAGCATCGGCATCTGCACGAAGACTCCTCGGAACGTCCCGGGCGACCGACGCCGAAAGTTTCCCACGCACGCTCCTGAATTCATACTGCATTGCCATCGTGACTTTCCTGACGACTGAGCGCAGGTCGGTCGGCCCAAGGTTGTAATCCTTCATTCCCCGCTCGATCTTCGCGAAATCCAAAACGTTTCCGATCAACCGGCCAAGGCGTCCGCTTTCTCCCTCAATGATTTCAAGATACTCTCGTTGTTGCCGGCGACCTGAGTAACGCCCGAGCCGGAGCGTTTCCGCAAACATGCGGATCGACGTCAGGGGTGTCCTGAGCTCGTGCGAGACGCTGGATACGAAATACGATTTCAGTTCGTTGAGCTCCTGGAGTCGCTTGTTCTCTTCCTGTTCAAAGAACATCCTTTCCTGCAGCATCAGCCGTCCCAGGATCCCCGAGGCCTGCGAACAACCCGTTTGGAGGAGGTCCATTTCTTCTTCGCGAAATCGGTCCTGTTCCGCCCGCCGCGACAGCACAACCGCACCGATGAGGTCTCCGCGGTCGCTCGTGAGCGAGACACAGACCGAACAACCGATTTTTACAAGCCACGCCTCTCCCGTCTTGTTTTCCGTTCCCCGCGCGCCTTCGACAGCCCCACGCAGCGCGCAGAACGACGCCTTCGCAAGTGCCTCACGCTCTTCCGCCGTTACTGAAATCCGCTCGGGGATGTCGTCGCCGCGACGATGGGCAAGACGGAGTTCGTCCTCCCCTCCCCGGTACGCCCCTATCGTCCGGGCCGGAATGAGACCGTACAAACGGTCCACGAGAGATTGAAACAGCGATTCGGAAGTCAGTACCCGGTGCAGCCCGCCCGACAAATCGCGAACGGCAGACCGGAAATTCGCGCGCGCAGCAAAGAGGGTCTCGTCCACCAAATGCTGAAGTCGGTCGCGCACAGGGGAAAAAAGAAACGCCAATCCCAGTGCCGTGCCTGCCACGGTCAGATATTCCTCATATCGCGTCCGGGCTCCGAACGCCGACGTCAGGAGAAAAAACACAAGCGAGAACGTCACGACAATAAAAACCGACAGAACGGTGTACACGATGCTACGGTTGATCAGGAATTCGATATCGAGAAACCGGTATTTCAAAAACGACATGGAAAAAGAAAACGGAATCGCAAGAAAGAAGATTGTCGCGTACTCCTCTGCCATGAAGTACCGCGAGAAGAGGATCTGCGGGAGGACGTGGAGGAAGAGGAACGGACTCGCCCCAAGACTCAGTCCCCAGATAATCCATTGAAGCTTTCGACGTTCCTCAGCGGTCGTCGCCGTTCTGAGAGAGTAGATAATATTGACAACGGCCCCGCCAACATAGACAAAGAGAAAGACGTGAAAAAGATCGAAGAAGATCTGGAACGCGGTAAAACGCTCAAGTGACTGCGCCTGGAGATCAGCCAACTGAAAGTAACTCATGCCGATGATAAGGACCGACGCGGGTAAGAACGTGAGGACCGCCAGGAGACTGCGCGACCGGCCCCGTTGGATGGGATAGAGAAGAGTGAAAAAAAAGAAGAGTGCTGCCACCCCCTCGTATGCCACAAAAAACAGAATACGATCAGTCAGGCTGAACGGATCGCCAGACCTGATCGAACCGAGCGTGATCAGAATCGTGACCGAAAAAGCGATCATGGTCCAATGGAGCACCATGGCGATGAAACCCGGCGGCGCGTTCCAGAGAATGAAAACCGCCATGCCCCAGATGATCAAGCCTACAACGATGGAGATGATGAGAAACCGGGGAGATGTGTAGTAAGGAACCAACGTGACTGCCGCGACGAAGGTGTCCTCTCCCCGTTCAACAGTCAGAGTAACTTTTTCGCCAATGGACCTCTGATCACCCAGAAATTCCATCGCTTCCGGAGCCGGGATCGCTAACGCGTTCCAGACGATGAGTCGGTCACCCGGTAGGATTCCGTCTGATGAAGACACGTCGGTCACAGTTGAGACAACGATGTGCCCGTTGACATCGGTCACTTCAAACGGCGCAGCGGCCCGGTAGAAGACCGAGGGGAGATGACGCAGACAAAGAGTCAGGAGGAGGACGTCAACAGCGAGAAGAACGCCAAACCGAAGCGTCAAGCGTTTCATGAGCTCCCAGCAGCGATGAGGACAAGCCTATGGTAAGGAGGAGGCCCCTGAGAATCAAGCCGGAGGGATTACGGCGGTGTGGATCTCCTTACGGCAGCGTCGCCGACGTATGGTCATACGTGATGCGCCATCCTTCCGATTTTTTTTCAAGAATCAGCGTGAACCGGCCCCAGGGTGAGTCATCATTCCTGCGCAACCTCCACAGACCGGTGACCATCGATATCCCTTCAGACAGCATTCTCACAGTAAGCTCCTCAAAGGAGAGAATTCCCATCTTTTCCCGGCTGTCGTACCTCTTCTTATAGCGGGAAAGTACTTCGGCGTACCCCTCGGTGACCGACCCTCCGCTGACAAACGTGGTTTGGTCGGAGTCCCAATAGCCCTTCATATAGCCCTCAAGGTCTCCACGATTCCATGCATCCATTTGATCCGAGAGAACCGTGCGGATTTGCTCCTCGGCCGACTGCGCGGGCGAGAGAGAAGTGCAAAAGAGAAGCACTCCAAAAGCGGATTTCACGAATTTACCCCTGGGGCTGAGGAACATCGCCGATCGTTCGCTTCGGTTTAAACATCGAATACCCAATCAGCGCACCCAGCGTGGCAAAGAGCGGATTCACGATGAGATTCGTGATCAGATCCATCAGCACGCCGATCGCGGTTTTTGACTGAGCCAATGATTGTTCGATTTCCGATCTCAGTTGATCCACGGTCTCGGGCGGCAAGGTCCCTTCTGATTCCATCTTTTCAAAAATGCCGTCCAGAAGAGACATGGCAAACTCTGCCGTGACGTCTCCAAACAGGAACGAAATCAGGAGGTTCAGGGTCGTGGCAACAACTGCGGCAGCGATGCCCGTCATGATGCCCAGGACCGCCGCGTCCGACGATTCCATTGGGGGTGTATCGGGATGAAACTCCTGCTTGTAAAGATAAACGGCCAGCACCCCGCCCAGAATGACGCCTGCACAACAGCAACAGTTGATCAGGTTCAGTCCTGGAATCGCCCACACTGCTCCAATCGCCGCGCCGCTGATCAGGGCTACTCGAATCTTATCGGGTTTCTCTGGCATGGAACCAACCTCCGCGTGAGTGTGCGATTTGATGAATCGCTTCTGTCAGGGGCGGGACGAGATAATAGGGCAAGGCCAGACCGCAGGAAATGCCTGAAAGGAGCCGACTCAGGTTTGTGCTGTTCATCAAACCGGAAAGATTGAGGAAAACATCCGCCGCCATCGGTGCAAGGAACACAGCGAGGATCCACGGCGACGGTGCGACCGAACGGTGCTGTCGTCGAAGGAATGGATATGCGGCAAGGGAAAGAACAAAGCCCCCATAGATCGCCGTGCAGCGTATGCAGACTCCTAAAGGTTCTCCTCCCACATGAAAAGAGCGGCTGTCGAATTGATGGCAAACATGAGAGTAGATGGAATACAGAAGGGAAGAGAGAACGGACAAGTCCAGGGTACGAAGAAACGGAGCCGCAACGATGCCGGCACACCACGCGGCCGTCAGGAGAAACAATGCAGAATAGACTTTGTACGAGAAGTTCATGACGACGGGGCATTATCGGAACAAATGTGGGATTTGTCAAGGGCGAAACGTTTTCCGGAAACCTTCGTAGATTACTTGAATCCCGGCATCTAATTCAATCCATGAACGAATCCACTGTTCTGCTTCTGTTGGTCCTCATCTCCCCGCAGCATCGTCTCTCTCCTGAGATGAATGTCCTTGTCGATACTGAGCGCGCGTTCGCGGCTGCGTGTGTTAAAAACGGGATTTGAGCCTCTTTCCTGAATTTTTTCGCGGATGACGGCATTGCGTTCCAGCCCCATCCCATCGTGTATAAACACTGTTTCCCAGGAGGATGTCATGAGACTCTTGTTCATGGTTGTAATCATATCATTCGCATTCTGTGTGGGGGCGTTTGCCCAAACGGCGTCTTCGGACAGTATTGATGCGGAGAAAAAACGGTTTCTCGAAATCCTCCGAAAACAAATTGCCGGCAAAGAGGAGCAGCCCGCGCCGGAGGTTTTCAAGAATATCACCTTCATGAATCGGACACCCGCCGGCAGGCTCCTCAACGTCATGGAACTCGGGTTCAGCCGGTCCCTTGGCGTAAGCTGCACGCATTGTCACGTACCAGGGGAATGGGAAAAGGACGAAAAGCCGCAGAAGCGGATTGCCCGCGAAATGTCGAACATGGTGGGGACTATCAACAGGGAACTTCTCCCGAAGATCAAAAACCTGCAAACCGAGGTCCCGGTTGTCAACTGTACAACATGTCATAGAGGACAAATCAAGCCCGCCTTGAACCTCTCAAAGTGATGTGGTCATTTCCGGTCGTCACTACGCGCCTCTCGGATCAGCAAGAGAAAACAGTGACAACTCCCCTCGCAGCAATCGGTCGGAAAATAGCTCTGATGATAACGTTGTCGGCGACTCGCTTTGGTTGATTTTCCGGCACTCCGAGAATCCGGAACAACGGATTCCACAACAGTACCTGCGGTAATCTGACCTTTCCTCTCAGGCCCTTCTTCAGTACCTTCCCGCAGATCAGAATGAACCATAGTCGCCTCAAAACCGTCCTCGGATCCTTCCCCGACACCCCCGGGGTGTATCTCTTCTTTGGGACGGGCGATCTTCTTCTTTACGTCGGAAAAAGCAGGACCCTTCGAAGCCGCATTCGTTCCCACTTTTTTTCACGTGATGAGCGCCGGCTCCGCAGAAAGGTGCGGCGTATTGAAGTCCGGGAAACCGCGGGAGAGCTGGGTGCGCTGCTCCTTGAGTCGAAGCTGATCAAAGATCTTCGTCCGTTGTACAACGTCGCAGCCAGGCAGCGGAGAAGGATCGTTCTCGCACGAAAGTCCGAGACCCGGTTAGGATACGTCGGCGTCGAGCTCGAAGCGGTGGACTCCCTTAAGCCCGATGATGCATTCCGTGTACTTGGTGTTTTCAAGCACACAACGCAGGCAAAAGAGTTCCTCGCGGGGATTTCGAAAGGCTACCGGCTCTGTCCGAAACTTCTCGGATTAGAGCGATCGCGAGGTCGTTGTTTTTCGTCTCACCTCGGCCGTTGTAACGGAGCCTGTGTGGGTGATGAGGCCCCGACGACGTATAATGCCCGGCTTGAGGCCGCTTTTGAAGAGCGACGAGTCAAAGCATGGCCGTACGAAGGGAGTGTTCTGGTGGAAGAGCAATCAGCCGATCGCGGACTTAACGAATCATTCCTCATTGACAACTGGTGTCTTCTGGCGAGCACCAGGACGACAGGAAACGATGTGCAAGAGCACGCGCATCAGTCCCACCGTTTTGATTACGACAGTTACAAGATTCTTTACTCTTTTCTCACTGATCCGGTAAATCAACTTTTGATCCGGACAGTTGAGAGGGCAGGGGAGAATAAAGTGTGAAGAAGTCAGGGGTCAGAAGTCAGAGGTCAGAAGTCGGAGGTCAGAAGTCAGCGCGTCCGCCGAAGCCATGAATATGATCGATCTCGGAGGCGTAGGCGGAAAGTCAGAGGCGAAGAACGCCGCTCGCCGATGCATTACCGTTGCGTCACTATCCATCCTCCATCATCACCCTCTTCAACCTCTTTCACTTGACACAAGCCTGAAAATTCCTTAGCATCACTGATAGCTCACCCTTTGGGGGGTCCATGAACGTCAGAACAACCGTCTTTTACTCCCTTCGGCCGGTCATCGCCTGCCTTATTGGTTTCTCTTCCGCCTCCGCCCAGGTCATCATCCGTGAACGGATTGCCATTGATCCAAGACCGCCAGCCCCAGTGCAGTCATCGAACGGTGCCGGTTCGGCACTGAGATACGAGCTCCAGTATGACGGCCCCGTGCGGTCGCCGGAACTGAATTTCATGAGAATGCGAGAGATTATCTGCGGTGTGGATGAAAGCGCTCCGCTGAACAGTTCCATGACCGTTCCTGCGCAAAGCGGATTGTGGAATTTCTCTTTTCGCATCCACACGCCAGTCGTTTCGAACCATTATGCCCGGTTCTCTGTCTGGTTAGGAGATGCCGAAATTTTGTCGGATTCCCTGTTGATCAACTGTGGATCCACCTGCCAGATCAATCACCAGTTCGGATTCAGAATCAGCAACACATTCAACTTCAGCGCCAACGGGCGGATTTTCTACACTGAGCAGTCTTTCCTGAGCGCGATAGCCTCAGGGCAGCAGCACTGTACAACGGAAATGTGGCATCCCGGCCTGCCGGTCAGTCTTCGGATTATCTCAGGCGAAGAACTGGGTCAATTTGCCGACCTGAACGGCATTCCCCTGGGTGATGCTGTGACGGTCGCCGGACGGGATGTAGACAACATTACGTTTTTAGCCGATGGCATTGAGCCTGATTCCATTTCGGATTTCGTGATAATTGAAGCTGAGAGTTTCGGCATAACGCGAACAGCAACGATTGAAGTATTGAGAATATCGGAGAGTCCCATCTGGCTTGCCATGGACGCTCAGGGGGACGTTTCCTACGGGGCAGAGATGTCGATCATGGCCCAGGCGCTCAATATGTTCCAGCAGGAAGTCTCAGCCGGAAGCGGAGTCACCTATTCGTTTGAGATCATTGAAGGATCGGAGTGGGGGACTTTGTTCCGCGGAACGGCCGAAGGAAACACGATCACAGGTATCCGGCCCACCGATGATTTTTTCTCCCGGGGAATGGCAACGATCGGATTTCGGGCAAGAAAGGCTGAGCCATCAGAGCCGCAGAAGGTGACCATCAGGGTTATGGCCACTAATCCTGAGATTCGCGCCGGAACCTGCAGCTTCAATGTCATTCCCAGTCCTTTGGCGATCAGCGTCATTCCCCCGACGATCAGCTACGGCGAGCGATCGACCATTGTTGTTCAGAAGAAGAATCCGGACAGCACAGTAAGTCCCTGGCCTTCGGATGCGGGGTTGTCTTTCGAGATTATCAAAGGCAACAATGCCGGCTATATCCTGTATCCGGACACATCGCTCAGAAACGATTCCTTCAACGGTCAGTCGGGCAGGATACAATTTGTGGCTCTGGAAGAGAGCCCACAGCCGGATACGGTGGAAGTTCAGTTTTATGTGTATGTTTACGAGGAAGGGACACCCGCCGCAACTGCTTCATCGTCTGCCGGTGTTCTGGCCTTCGATCCCATTCCGCCCAATCCGACGCTCAGGAGAACGGGATTGGCAACGGCCACGGTAGTCAAAGGGGACTCCTTGGATCATTTCCAGCTGGAGCTTGAGAAAGACACGATTGCCTTTACCGAGACAGCGAAGATCTTTGTGCAGGCGAAGGACAAAGACAGCAGCGATATTGGTCTCAACGGGAACACCCTGTTAAGATTCGCTTTGGACAGCACACGGTATGGGAGTTTCATTAAGGCTAATGGAGACACGGTTCCATCGCCTCTTGCCAATGTTCTTTACAGCGATGCAAAAGATGGTCATGTTCGGTTTGCCGCGGTGAACAAGAATCCGGATTCAGTCGTCAGTTTCAGGATTATTGCAAAGCTTCAACAAGATACGACAAAGGTGGGCGATACAACGCTTGTGCTTTTGGAACAGACGCTGAAAATTGTGATGAATTCCCCTCATGAGGTGTTGCCAACAAAACTCTTCGGAATTCGAAACCAGCAAGTAACGGCTCATAACAGAAAATCGTTTGTCGTGCAGCTCACAAGAAATAGAGAGCCAGTTCCAAGTCATGCATTTGTTCTCACCACGAACTATGTTGCCCAAACAGGCGGCCACGACCATGTCACCCCGCGGCGAATGGCAAACAACCAGACACAACGAAGAGAAAACTTTGGATATTTCATTCTTCAGCGGACGGGCGCGGCCATTGACAGGCCGTACCAAGGCACAACACAAACTGATGGAAGAGAGAATCTCGAATATGTTGCTTCGATGTTTGGTGATAGCATGCGAATTGTGGTCGAATCAGCCGATCCCCTCAAGCGGCAATTCTTGAGAGACTCGATCACGATTGTCGAAAAAGTAAACAATTTGCAATTGCTGGACGATGGCACTGACTATGCGCTCATTGGTGGAACGTGTAATCATCATGGGCCGGCAGGGGTCGGTATCTGCGCGACTCCAAACAACAATCATTGGGCATCCGCTTCAGTAGTTACAAACATTCAGCGTATCGCTTCCCGGTACCGACAGCAGTTTCCGACTGAACAGCCGTTGTACATCAACGATATGAGCCTTCCATTTGGGGGACGGTTTGATATCTTCGGTCAATGGGAAGGATACTCAGATCACCAATACCACAGGCAAGGTACTGATGTGGATATCAGGAGCACAACGATATCAGATGATGACAGGTACATCGATGTCAACCGGAATGGGAGATACGATTCAGGTGAACCGATTACGTTTGATCTTAATAACAACGGGCAATACGACTACACAAATGCAGCGTTTGAGGAGATATGTAGGGCCAATGATGTTCTTCGTCCGGATTTGGAATTTCCGGGTGTCCTTGGACAAGAGCACTATCACCTTTACTTTCATTTATACGATTGAAATGGAGATAGAAATGAGATACATACTTTTCTTTTTCATTCTGGTAGTTGCTCAATCATCGTTTTCTCAAACAGACACACTTTACTTCGATCCTGCATCGGGCAACTATATCATACGATACCTTGGGACAACGCAGTCTGGTCAAGATACGATGGTTACTCTCACTTATGAGCCACCGACAGCAATCGATCCTGTAATACAGGGCTTTGTCTCGCCAACAGCCGACGGAAAGTATTTGTACCGATACAGAATCACGAATGGCACACAAGCTCAGCAAAATCTTGTTGAGTTTTCCTTGCATTATGACTCTACTGTTTGGATTGAAAGCAGAACACCGGAAACAAGCTGGAGAAATTACCCGCGTAAAATGCGCGATTACTCTGATACAGGCAAACCTAAACCCACTTACACTTGGGTTTGGCGAGGAGATCAAGGACTAGAGGCAACGTGGTTTATTGACAGTTGTGTAGTAATCAGCGATGGGCTGCCTACAATTACGGCTTCGTATAGCCAGGCGAAAACTCGCATATGGGCTTGGCCTGCAGGAGGACCGAATCAAAAGGATACGACGGCTTCTGATATCAGGATGAAGTTGCTACGTCTAGAAGTTTATCCCAATGCCAATGTTCTTAGAAAGACAATTGGCCCTAAGTTACCACCAACTCCGTTTGTACCGCTGAGCTTTCTCGGTACCCTTATTTCTTACAAGCATCAGGCCTTTGACCTTGGATGGATCAAGAACCATGGCATCGCCACCAGCCTGGATCAAAAGCTCGATAATGCCAAGGTTCAACTGGAAAAGGGGAATAACACTTCAGCCAGGAACATTCTTGAAGCCTTCGTCAACGAAGTCGAGGCGCTGAACAAGCAGGATGGGCAAATCACAAACGAAGCCTATGCTCTGCTCAAGTTTAATACGGAGTATCTGATTGGGAAGCTGTAGGGGCAGGGTCAGAGATCAGAAGTCAGAGATCAGACTTATTGCTACCGTTTCTGGCACTCGGCCAGACGGTCCATGAAATTCCGTTTGCGTCGGCAAACAACACGATTGAATTGACTGTACAGAATGCCTCGGCACTGAATCAGGAAGTGGTGAAGGTAAAAGTAGGGGGTGTACCGTCGTGGATACGCTTTGTGAAAAGCGAACAGCTAATCAACCGGCTCGGCGGAAACGAAGAGAAGACCGCCATCTTCGCCTTCTCGGTCGACAAGACCGCTCCAGTCAACACCGAACGGACTCTCTCCTTCAACGTCTCCGGGCCTACGAACCAGGACTGGATCAAGACCATCGCCGTCAAGGTCGTTCCCCCGGAGTATTTTGAACTTTTTCAGAATTTTCCTAATCCTTTCAACCCTGTAACAACGATTGCTTACCAGCTTCCCCAGAAAGGGCTGGTGACTCTCAAGGTCTTCAATTTGATCGGGCAAACGCTGCTGACACTGTCGGATGCAGAACGGTCTGCCGGATATCATCAGGAGATCTGGGACGCGTCCCGGCATTCGAGCGGGACGTATGTGTATGAGCTTACCGTGCGCTTCTCCGATGGCAAGGAAACGGTTGCGCGGAAGAAGATGATGGTGGTGCAGTAAAGGCCGCATCCCTGAATCGATCAACGGCGCGTCGGAGAAAGGAGGCAAAACCCGACAGCGCCGTTGCGCTTTTTTCCATGCACCGTTGCTATTCCTTCTCCTTTCTTCTATCTTTCTTCCCAATTCATCCAATCAAACATTTTTCTTCCATGCTCAAGACTCTTCCAACGAAATCGAATTTCCTGGGCCTCGGCAAAGAACATTCTTCTTTCAACAATTCAAAGGTCGTCATCCTCCCCGCCCCCTATGAACAAACAGTAAGCTACGGAGGCGGAACAAAAGCCGGACCCGCGGCAATCCTCAAGGCCTCCCACTACGTCGAATTCTTCGATGAGGAGACAAAACGAGAGATCTTCGCCGAACACGGAATCGCCACCCTCGTCCCTCTTCACTTCGCAAAGAAGAAAGACGCGGTCGCTATTCAATTCCTCCATGATACCGTTCTGAGCCTGCTCGACAAGGGAAAGTTCGTTGTCACCCTCGGCGGCGAACACACGATCTCTGCCGGTCCGATTGCCGCTCACCTGAAGAAAAATCCGAACCTTTCGGTCCTTCAGTTCGATGCCCATTCCGACCTGCGGGCCGAATATCAGGGGAACCCTCACAGTCATGCAAGCGTC
>JACPLA010000051.1 GCA_016186715.1 Ignavibacteriales bacterium
TGACAATCTCTTGCGATTCTACCACCAAGGTCGATACGTCAAAGCAATCCGCTACCGTGTGTCAAAGAACCCATTACTGTTACACATGTGATGCTACATCCATGTAGCAAAAAGTGTTACATATCTGATGCTATATGTCAACTATCCTTTAGGGCGAAGTCGGCAGGATAACCTTATGATCACAGTTCCTTCTTCCTTGCCATGTCAGACTCTTCGGTGCCAAGTTTTCGACCATACAACCGAGTGCCCGTTGATTCGTCGCTGTTCATCTCGTATCATAAAGCCTGCAAGTCAATGAACATCATTCAAGTCACATCGTTGGATCAACCGGGTCTTGAGCCGTACCGGACTCTTCGAAGACCCGTCGAACACCACCGCCGGGGAATCTTTGTGGCGGAAGGGGAGAAGGTAGTGCGGAGGCTTCTTGAAAGTCAGTTTCAGGTTCTTTCAGCGCTTCTGACCCCCGAATGGCTGGACCGTTACCGTTCTCTGCTCAACGGCCGGTCGGCGACGGTGTATGTCGCGCCGAAGAGTATTGTCGAGACGATCGTGGGGTTTCGCCTTCACCAGGGAATCATGGCGATGGGCGCAATCCCTCAGACACCCCCCCTCAGCGCGGTTCTCCAACAGGCCACGCGTCCATATCTCCTCGCGGCGGTTGACGGACTCACAAATGCGGACAATCTTGGCGTCCTGGTTCGCAATTGCGCGGCGTTCGGGGTTCAAGCGCTTCTGGTCGGAGAAACTTCAAGCAGTCCGTACCTGCGTCGCGCCGTCCGCAATTCCATGGGAGCGGTGTTTTCAATTCCCATCATTCACGTAAACAACCTGGCAGGCACACTTTCCCATCTGCGTCAGGAAGGCGTGCAGATCATTGCGGCCGATCCGCATGCAAGCAAGAACATTTCCGACCGGCCATCGGGGGAGGCGAGCTGCTGCATTATCTTCGGAAGCGAAGCGGAAGGGATCTCCAGACAGATTCTCGAAGTGTGCGACTTTGCTCTCGCGATCCCCATGGAGAGGGGAGTAGATTCGCTGAACGTCGCAAGCGCCAGCGCGGTGTTCCTGTACGAACTACGAAGAAAAATCTTGTAGATTCCAGCTGTCTTTTATGATTTTATTGGAGCGAGGGTCCGCGCAGTGACTTCCGACTCGAAGCCCACTATTTTGTGCGTGCCGTCGCAGAACGGCTTGTCCTTGCTGTGACCGCAGCGGCAGAGCGAAACGGCCGTCCGGCCGGAAAGATCGAACGCGTTCCCGTCCGCATCTTCAATCACAAAATCGCCTTCGACGCGGTAACTCCCGTTCTTACGAACCGTGATCTTCGTTCCCATGTTCCCTCCTACATCGTCTTCGGTGATGCACTCGAGTTGTTATTCAACACCCTGAACGAAACGGAAAGGGAGGTACGCTCCCACTCCAGGATCAGGAGCCCCCGGCTGTTGTCTTCCTTCCTAAACGAGATCTTGAATTTTTCGACCGGGGTTCTCAGCATTCTCTTTTTCAGATTGATGCGGGCGAAATCAAGCTCGGGATTGTACACAGTTCCCCATTGTCCCGTTTGCTTGTTCACGATCAGTTTCCATTGCTTATCCGAGGGGAGCGTGTAGATCGTGTACGAACCCTGCGGCAACCGAACGCCGCCGATCTCAAGGTCGGCCTCCGTGACAAACGCCGTCGCTTCGTTGGCACCCGTCCGCCAAACCTTGTTGTACGGCACCAATTCTCCCATGATCGGCCTCCCCCGCATCGACGGCCGACCATAGTTGACGCTGATTTTCTTCCCCTTGATGATGATGTCGGTCGAATCGCGGGGGCTGAGGATAGGCTGTTGACTCCATGCCTCACCGGCGACCATTAAGAACACCGCCAAACATACCATTAATCGGCTCATCGTGCGTACTTCGTCTCGTGTTGATAACTTATTGAGCATAACCATTTTTGTGAAGTTCTGCAAACCGGGGAAGCGAAGTGTTTGCGGCATTCACGTCGCATCGACATCCTGCCTCGTAATGTCGCCCTTGAGAATCGTGATCCCGCGTTCATTCATCCTTTTCCTCTAAGCCGTCGACGGATCAAGAGGACGCACGATCATGATCCCGGTCTGACGCTTGTTGCGTGCCAGATACTCCGCGAGAGTCCCCTGACTGATCTCTACCTTTTTTCCCGCCAGCGGCGCATGGATGAGCTTCACAAACCGTTCCTGCCAGAGTGCGATCCCCGTATGGGAAGTGTCCAGGCCCTCGATGTCGGTCGTTATTCCAAGGATGTCACCGTCCTGGATCTTTTCTTGAATCGCCGCCACGTTCTCCTTGGGAATATAATGCGTTTCCCTTTTCATGATCTCATCTTCCTGCTTCCGAATGATCTGGATCAGTTCCGGATTTTCCTTCAGTTGGCGGTAGCTTTCCGGGTGGGTCGACATGAAATTGATGGTTTTCTCATAGACCACGCCGCCAAGATCCCTTGTCACATTCTTCCAAATACCCTTCCCGACATTGTCATGGAAGTAATCCGAGGTGTAGTGGAGACGGCTCGGATATCCATCGATGACCCCTCCCCGGTATCGGATCAACTGCAGTTCCTTCTTGTACTCCTCAAAGCTCATCGTTCCCTTTTTGATGCAGCGGGCCAGGACAAGAGCGTTCTCATAGAAGGAGACGCAATCAAGCCCCCGCATGTTCACGACGAGCCTTTCTTCCCCGGGAACTTCGAGTGCCCGAGCGAGATAGTCGGTCCCAAGGAACGATTTTCCCATCTCAACGATGATATCACCGAACGGTTTGTCGCGAAGTGCCAGCGATACGGCAAGTTCGAATTTGCCGCGGCAGATTCCCTCATCATCCTCCAGAAACCAGTCGGAAGACAGCGGCAGACGAAACGAGACGAGGGGAAGAACTGCTGCGGTTTGAATAAGAAACGATCTTCTCTTCATGGCACGGCTCCTTTATTCGAACTGATAACCGATCCCGAGGTTGACGGACAGAACGGAAAAATCGAAAACGGTTTGTGAAAGATCTTCAAACGTTCCCTGAGTTTTCCGAATGGTTCCCTTCATCTCCCCGATTCTGGCGAAGCGATACGATAGTTCAGTCCTGAGGACAAAGGGACTCAGGGCGCTCCAGGTAAGCGACGAGCCGAAGGTGGCAACAGCTTTTGTCCCACGGTATTTTGCGTCTGTATCATAGTATACGGTCGTCACAACATCGGGCCCCGTTTTTTCCACGCGCGAATTAAACGTGAGGGCGTCCGCACGCGCAAAGATCACCCCCGCATCGACAAATGTTTGCAGCTCCAAACTCCACTCAAGCGGAAAGAAATAGGAGAGCCCCAGCAGGAGATCGACCGATCCCACGGAGCGTTCCATGTCAAGTTCCACCGAGGGGTCGCTGTAATGGTTCCGAACCTTGGCAGAAAAAAAGGAGGCGGAAAGTGAAACAGCCACATCCCGGTCATACCGGTACGATGTGCGGAACCCGAACGAAGGGACAACGGAAAATTTCGAAAACGGCCCGACGGGAATGAACTCGACCTCGTTCCAAAACCTCACGGTTCTCTCCAGCGTCCGGTTGACATCCTCCATTCCCACGAATCCCGCGCCGGCCGATGCAACAAAAGTCCAGGTTCCCTCCTGGGCCCGAGCCGCCGAAGAACCGGTCGTTGCAAGCATCAACGGAACAAGGAAAAGAGCCGGATTAGAACGGCGTCTCATCGGGCGGACCGGGCGGAAGCAGCGCATCGTCGCGGAATCTCGTGAGATTCTCGAAGCGGGCATAGTTCTTAATGAACGCCAGGCGGACCGTTCCGGTCGGACCGTTTCGCTGCTTGCCGACGATCAATTCGGCCATTCCCTCGGTCGAGTTTCCGTCTTCGTCTTTTTCTATGCCGAACATTTCGGGGCGATGGACAAAAACAACCACGTCTGCATCCTGTTCGATCGCGCCGGATTCGCGTAAATCCGCCAGTAGAGGTCGCTTATCTCCCCGCGCTTCGACAGCCCGATTCAACTGGGACAGCGCCACAACCGGGATCTCCAGTTCTTTGGCCAAAGCCTTCAGCGAACGCGAAATCGTCGAAATTTCCTGCTCGCGACTCTGTGCGTTCTTCGGCCCCTGCATCAACTGGAGATAATCCACCACAACCATCCCGACAGAATGCTCCGCTTTTAACCTCCTGGCCTTTGCCCGCAGCTCAAGGACAGTCAGAGCGGGAGTGTCGTCAATGAAGATCTTTGCCTTGTAGAGCCGTCCGACGCTCGTGCTCAACTTCCTCCACTCATCTTCCGGCAACCGACCGGTTCGAACACTGTGCGCATCCACGCGTGCCTCGGCACAGATGAGCCTCATAACGAGCTGCTGCGTCGACATTTCCAAACTGAAGAACCCGATCGGCACGTTATGGATCACCGAGGCGTTCCGGGCCAGCGAGAGCACTAACGCCGTCTTCCCCTGGCTCGGCCTTCCCGCAATAACGACCATGTCCGATTTCTGAAAACCGCCCGTGAGGTTGTCGAGTTCCGTAAACCCCGCCGGCACGCCGGTGATACCGCTGTGCTTTCCATGAATGCTTTCCAGCAGTTCCATGGTGCTGTGAACCGCAGTGTTCATGGAAACAAACGTCTTCTTCATGCGCTGCTCAGAGATCTGGAAAATCCTCTGCTCGGCTTCGTCCAGCAGGTCGAGCGCGTCTTCAGTCTCGCTGTAGGCTCTGTTGATCACTTGCGACGAGGAGGCGATCAATTGCCGCATCAGCGCCTTTTCCAGAACAATGTGAGCGTGAAACTCGATGTTAGCCGCCGAGGTCACTTTGGTCGTCAGCTCCGTGAGGTAATACTCTCCGCCTACCTTCTCCAGCTGACCGCGACCGCGCAGCTCTTCAACCAATGTGATGAGGTCAACCGGCTCGCTCCGCTCGAACAAACCGATCATGGCAGAAAAAATCTGCTGATGCGCGGGCTTGTAAAACGCCGTCTCATCCAGAACTTCCACAGCCTTGGCAATCGCCTCTTTTTCCAGAAGCATCGCCCCAAGAACCGCCATCTCCACATCCATGGCTTGCGGAGGGACACGGCCTTCGGTTGCACCGGAGTCCGCCGCATTCAGATCAAAGATTTTTCTCGGTTCAGCCATGATGCATTTCCTTTCCCGTAAGACGGAAATCCGCCAATTTCTCCTTCGCCATCACCGATCCTGTGTCCTCAATTCGTCGTACATCCGTCTCACCTTCTGCACGTCCTCCCACGTGGGCCGCTTCCAATTGGGATTCCGAAGAAGCGCTGCGGGATGATAGGTGACCATTAATCGGATTCCCCGGTAATCGTGGACTTTCCCCCGAAGCGTCGCCAGAGAATCATTGGTCTTCAACAGCACTTGCGCTGCGACGCGGCCGAGGCAGAGGATCAGTTTCGGACGGATCAGTTCAAGCTGCTTCCAGAGGTATGGCTCACATTCAGCGACTTCCTCTGCCTGCGGTTCACGGTTATTGGGAGGACGGCACTTGAGAATGTTGCAGATGTACACTTCATCCCGCCTGAAATTAATCGCCTCGAGGATCTTGTTGAGGAGCTGACCGGCGCGCCCGACAAAGGGCTCGCCCTGCTGGTCTTCATCCGCTCCGGGGGCCTCTCCCACGAGAACAAGATCCGCATTCGGATTTCCAACGCCAAACACGAACTTCGTTCTGGTGTGACCAAGCGGACATTTGACGCAGGTGCAAATCATGGTGTTCAGCTCATCCAATCCGGCTGCACCGGTCCACGGCTCCCTGGGGTACGGCGTGGTTTGCGGAGAGTCGCTCTTCGCCGGCGCAACGGGATTTCCGAACAGATCCTGTTCCGGCAGCTCTTGCGGCCGATTCTCAGAATGTATCGACGGCTTCCCGGAGGATGGATGGCCGGCCGAAAGATACAGATCGCCGTACAATTCGTGCTGCTGATGCAGGAATTTTTCCACGTTGGACAACAGCGCGTGCAGTTCCTGTTTTCTGGAGGACATCGAAGGTTTGGTCTTAGACCGCTACTTCTTGAGTTTCAACCGGATGCGGTCAAGAAGTGAATTCGCCACGTCGAATTTCGATTGCTTCGGAAGCCGCTCGGTGTTCCCGTCCGGATCCAGGAAGGTCACGACATTGGTCTCGGATCCGAACCCCGCCCCCTCATCCTGCAGGCTGTTGAGAACGATCAAGTCGAGATTCTTGGTTTTCAGTTTCTCGCGCGCGTGTTCAAGCTCGTTCTCCGTCTCGAGCGCAAACCCCACCAGCAGTTTCCCGTTTTTCTTCTCGCCCAAAGCCATGAGGATATCGACATTTGATATCAGTTTCACGTCTGGAACTTCACCAGGGATTTTTTTGATCTTGCCGCGGTGCGGCTTCTCAGGCTTGAAATCGGCGACGGCTGCAGCCATGATCACGACGTCGGCCGAGCCGACCTGTTCCATGACGGCCTTCTGCATTTCATCGGCCGTTTCCACGTTGATCCGTTTCACGTGCCGCGGAGTCTCCAGATGAACCGGCCCGCTGATCAATGTCACCGAGGCTCCGCGCATCGCGGCCGCCCGCGCGACGGCAAATCCCATCTTTCCCGAAGAGCGGTTTCCCAGGAACCGGACCGGATCGATCGGCTCGTGCGTGGGACCGGCCGTCACGAGGATCGAAGCAGATCGGAAATCCTGATACGATTTTTCCAGAACCCCCTCCACGTAACGGACGATGACGTCGATCTCGGGAAGTCTTCCCGGGCCGTGCAGTCGGCTTGCGTGTTCTCCCTCGGCAGGGGGGATCACAAACACTCCCCGTTCGTTCAGGAGATCGAGGTTACGCCGTGTCGTCTCGTTCAGAAACATATCCGCGTCCATGGTCGGAGCAAGGATCAGCGGCGCGCGGCAGGCCAACGCGATGACCGTGAGCAGATTATCGGCCAGACCGAAGGTCATCTTCGCAATAGTGTTGGCGGAGGCCGGTGCGACCAGAAGCACGTCCGCCCACGCGGCAAGATCGATATGCCGCGTCCCGATCTCCGAGCGTGTGCTTTGGTTTTCGCTCCACAGATCGACGGCCACTTCATGTTCGGATAACGTCGAAAACGTGAGGGGAGCGACAAACCTTGTTGCGGCATCGGTCATGATCACTTTGACGTCGGCTCCGGCCTTTTTCAGCTCCCGCACCAGGTAGCACGACTTGTAGGCGGCAATCCCTCCCGTCACGCCGAGGAGTATGTGTTTGCCCTTCAACACGGACGACCTTTATTCTGTTTCTTCCTCGTCTTTTTTCTCTGCCGGCTCTTCTTCTTTTGCGCGCCACTCCAGCCTTTCTCCCGCCAGCTCTTGAAGCGCGACCTCCGTTACTTTGGAGCGCTGCTCGAATTCCAGACTGATCTTCAGCTGATCGGGATTCGCGCTGACATCCGTTTCATCCTCCGAATCCACGGTCTGCGTCAGCGCCGCCAGCGTTTCCAGACGCTGATTCAGCTCAATTTTGATGTCATTGTGAATCTGGCGAGCGCGTTTTGCAGCAACAATAATTGCCTCATAGATGCCGCTTGCTCTGGGAGTCTGTTTTTCAAGATCAACCGGTTTAATGCCCACAGCGTTTACCTCCTTCTGTTCGTTACGAATGAATGGAATCCAGCTCTGTATGTTCCCTGACAATATGCTCAACCTCGCCGATCGCGCGTTGCAGATCGTCGTTCACAACCTGATAATCGAATCGCTCACCCAGTTGCAACTCCATTGGAACGCGCTCCAACCTTCGGGCAAGGGCTGCCTCGTTCTCGGTTTTCCGGTTCCGCAGCCGTTCCTTCAATTCCTGAAAACTCGGGGGCTTGACAAAAATCAGCACCGCTTCGGGGTACGCGCGTTTGATCGACAGCGCCCCCTTGACATCCACGTCAAACAGCATGACCCGGTCGGCGGCGAGCGCCTTGTCGACCTCCGATTTCAACGTCCCGTAAAGGTCCCCGTAGATTTCCTCCCATTCCACAAGATCCCCCTGCTTCACCTTTGCCTGAAATTCCTCTTTCGTCAGGAAGAAATACTCCTTGCCGCCGGTCTCATCGCTCCGCTTCGGACGCGTCGTCGCCGACACAGAGAAGAGAATCGACGGAAATTTCCGCAAGACTGCGTTCGCAATCGTGGTCTTCCCCGATCCACTCGGAGCAGAAATAACGATAAGCTTGCCGTGCATTTGGTGATTGGTGATTGGTGATTGGTTAAATGGTTAAGTAGGAACACTCATTTAACGATTTAACCATTTAACAACTTCACAAACTCCCTACTCAATATTCTGCAATTGTTCTCTGACTTTTTCCAGCTCCTCTTTCATCCGCACGACCAGGTGGGCGATTTCGGCGTCGTTGGATTTGGATCCGATGGTGTTTGCTTCGCGGTTGATCTCCTGCACGAGAAAGTTCAGCTTCCGTCCCGCTGATTCCTCCCCCTTCATCGCTTCGAGAAAAAACTTCGTATGGCTCCTGAACCGAACACACTCTTCGGTGACATCCAGTCTTTCCGCAAGAAGAATCACTTCCAATTCCAACCTGTTCTGATCCACGACGCTCTTGTCGGCCAGCAGTTCCGCCACGCGCTCCTGCAGGCGTTTCCGCTCCTCCGGAATTCGTTGCCGCGAAAGCTCATCGATCTTGTCCACGGCCTCGCCCATCCAGCGTACCCGCTGCTCAAGGTCCAGGGCCAGCTCTCCCCCTTCTTTCCCCCTCATGGCGTTCAGGTCGTCCAGCGCCTTGCCAATCGCGGTCCTAACCGCTTCCCATTCCGCTTCGTCCGACTCTTCCGCATCGGTTGCCTCCAGGACTTCGGAGAATTTCAGCAGATGTTCAAGCTTCACCTGCTCACGGATCCTCACCGCTTTGCGAAGCTGGTTCAGAAGTTTGTAGTACGACCGCGCCGCGGCGGCGTTCACCGAAAGCGGGATATCGCCGTTCGGCTCCTTTTCCAGTGTCACCGAGAGGCTGATCTTCCCCCTGCTGACGCGGGACCGGACAACCTCCTTCACGTCGCTTTCCCGATGAGAAAGCGACCGGGGAAGGCGCGAAACCACTTCGAGGAAACGACTGTTCACGCTGCGCACTTCGACCGAGCAGGAAATGCCGCTCCTGCTCAACTCCGCTCTTCCATACCCGGTCATGCTCAGCACCACGTCCACGATTCCTTCTGAAAAATTTGTGAAATTGCACCTTAATGTACGAAGATTTCAAAGTCTCGGCAAGAATTAGTTTTAAACAAATTCTTCACCCGCTTGTCCACAAACGCTCTTTTGAATTGCCTTGATTTTGCCTACCTTTCCCGCGATGCTTCATAATTACTATACGCTTCGCTTTATCACCGCCGATCTTGACCGGACCCTCAAGGGCGCGCCCATTCAGTCGCTGTTTTCCCAGAACAAGAACGAACTTGTGATCTCGTTTCAGGGAGGCCCTGCCCTGATCGCATCCTGCGAGCCAGGCGCAAACTTTCTCTCCCTCAGGTCATCATTTGCGCGGGCAAAAAGGAACTCCATCGATATTTTCCCCTTTCTGCACGGGGCCGTCGTCCAGGCGATTTCCATTCAGCCCGCAGACCGCGAAATCGGCGTGAAAGTATCCGGGAACCGGCATCTGCTGATTCAGCTCTATGGCTCCAGGGCCAACGTGCTTCTTGTCGACGATGACCGGCGTATTTCCGATGCGTTTCTTCATCCGGCGCTCATAAAGGGGACAACGGCTCCCATTGCCCGTCAGACCTCTCCTCATCCCGATTCGTTCGAATCGTTTGACGGCCGTCTTCGTACCATCGGGCATCTTTCTCTCGTGTCGGTGCTGAAAAAAATGTACCCGCTGTTCGGATCGTTGGTCATTCGCGAGATGCTTTTTCGAAGCGGAATAATAGAAGAAACGGCCACAGTGGCGGAAATCAGCCCCGTTCTCTCACGGAAGCTGTTCGACGCCGCTTGCCAGTTGGAAGAAGAACTCACTCAACGGGCATCTCCCCGTATTTATTCCCGGGACTCTTCCGCCGTCGCGTTCTCTCTTCTTGAACTCTTTCATCTCCAGGATCTTTCCGTCCAGCAGTTTGACTCCGTCCACACAGCAATCCGAACGTTCCTCGGCTCCACGTTCGGCAGAAAATCTCTGTTGGCGGAAAAGGAGCCCGTCATCAAGGGATTGCGCAAGGAGAAGGACCGGGTCGAACGGACGCTTGCAAAAATGGCGGAGGAATCGGCGGATATCGACCGCGCAGGACTCTATGAACGATATGGAAGAATTCTGCTTGCTCACGCAACGGAACTCACCAAAGGCATGAAATCGGCAAGGCTGCCGAACCTGTTTTCCCCGGCAAAGGAAACCATCGAAATCCCTCTCGATCCGCACCTCGCGCCCGCCAGGAACGCAGAGCGCTACTTCGACAAGGCAAAGAAAACGCGCCATGCGCGCAGAGAGCAGGCCGACCGGAAGCAAAACTACCATGATCGCTATGACCTCCTTCGGCGGCTTCTCGACGGGGCCGATCCAATCCAGACGCGAGAACAATGGAACGATTTTGTCCAAACGCACCGGGAAGAACTGGTCACCCTGGGGGTCGTACAGCCTCAGAAGGCTGAAAAGGGCGAACAGGTTCCGTTCAGGACGTTTGTTGTCGATGGGGGATTCCAGGTATGGGCAGGGAAGAACAGTCAGAATAATGACCTTCTGACCATGAAGCATTCACGTCCAAAGGACCTTTGGTTTCATGCCCGCGGGGGCGGCGGCTCGCATGTTATTCTCAGGTCCGGTACGGGAAAAGGCGAGATCAGTAAGAAGGCCCTTCATCAGGCGGCTTCCATCGCGGCATTCTACAGTAAACTGAAGAATTCGCGACTCGTTCCCGTGGCAATGACTGAGCGGAAACATGTGCGCAAGCCCCGCGGGGCCCCGGCTGGAACCGTGACGATCGAAAGAGAGAAAGTATTGATGGTGGAGCCGCGTCTTCCGGTGAAGGAGAAAGAATGATGATTCGGGCCCGAAGTGTCTTCCTCGTCCTTGGATCGGCAGGTCTGATCAGCATGGGTGCGCTTGCACGGCAACCCCGCCTCACAGCCGCGTTTCCGAATCTTACCTTTGACAAGCCCGTGGACCTGCAGAATGCAGGCGACGGTTCCAACAGGTTATTCGTCGTTGAGCAACCGGGTGTCATCAAGGTCTTTCTTAATGACAGTACGGTTACGTCGGCCCGGATTTTTCTCGATCTCCGCGACCGCGTTCACTACGTCAGCGGCAGCGAGCTCGGGCTGCTGGGTCTTGCGTTTCATCCCTCCTATGAGGACAGCGGAAGCTTCTTCGTCAATTATACCGCGACGGGTCCGCTGAGGACGGTGATCGCCCGTTTCACCGTCAGCCAGAACGATCCGGACTCTGCGGTGGGCGCAAGCGAAGAGATTCTCCTTGAAATCAACCAGCCCTACACGAATCACAACGGCGGTCAGCTTACTTTTGGACCCGACGGCTATCTCTACATCGCTCTTGGTGACGGAGGATCAGGCGGAGATCCTCTGAACAATGCGCAAAACCTCGGTTCACTCCTTGGCAAGATGTTGCGGATCGATGTTGACAATCCTACGGGAGGAAATGCGTACGGGATTCCTCCCGATAATCCCTACGCCGGCGGTGAGAGCGGATACCGGGAGGAAATTTTTGCGCACGGGTTGCGGAATCCCTGGCGTTTCAGTTTTGATCTTCCCACGGGGCGGCTCTGGTGCGGCGACGTCGGGGAGTCGGCAAGAGAAGAAATCGACCTCATCGAGAAGGGGAAGAATTATGGCTGGAATATCATGGAAGGGACGCTCTGCTATCCTCCCACCAGCGTCGTATGCAACACGACGGGGTTGATGCTCCCGATCTGGGAGTACGGCCGCGGAGTCGGCGGATCAATTACGGGCGGAATTGTCTACAGGGGGGCGCTTATTTCCGAGCTGGTTGGCCGGTATGTATTTGGCGATTTCGTCAGCGGCTATCTTGGCGCACTGGCATTCGACGGAATCAATCCGCCTTCGGTCACGGATCTTGACGCGCTTCCTCAGTTTCGTCTGACGTCATTTGGAGTCGACGAGAACAAAGAGCTTTTTCTTTGCCTGCACGACGGAACGATCCTTCGCTTCCAGCCGACCGTCGTATCTTCTACACAACAAAAAGAAGGTCCGCCGTCTCTCTTCCATCTCGAGCAAAATTATCCGAATCCGTTTAACGCCTCGACAATGATCAGTTTTCAGTTATCAGAGATCAGTGTGGTTGATCTCCGGATTCATGATGCCCTGGGGCGTGTGGTTGCAACGCTCGTGAACAACGAATTGCCTTCCGGCAAACACACCGTGAGCTGGGATGCCGGCACCATGCCCAGCGGGGCGTATTATTGCCGTATCATGGTAAAAACGCGTCCCGGAGTCTCCTCCCGGCAGATGAGGATGCTCCTGCTTCGATAAGCGCCAATATTCAAAAAAATCACGCTTGCGTCCAAGTGACGAAAGTCGTACCATTGCACAACGTTTTTCCTGCTATTCACAATTCAGGGAGGATTGCAATGGCTTACGCAGGCTTTTGGAAACGCTTTGCTGCCTACCTCATCGACAGTATCATCCTGGGGGTGGTCAGCTGGATTATCATTCTGCCCATCCTTGGTGCAATCGGCCTGGGGATGGGATCGATGGACTATTCCGAGGAGATGATAACGGATGAGGATGCCGCGGCCGGCCTGGCCGCCATGATGGTCGGCGGCATGATGATGCTCTGGGTCGTCATCGCCGTAGCCGCCTGGCTCTATTTCGCGCTGATGGAATCCTCATCCAAGCAGGCGACGCTTGGCAAGATGGCCCTGGGAATTATCGTCACCGACATGAACGGAAACCGGCTGACCTTCGGGCGTGCCACCGGACGGTATTTCGGAAAAATCCTCTCCGGGATGATTCTGATGATCGGATACATCATGGCGGCGTTCACAGAAAAGAAGCAGGCGCTCCACGACATGATCGCCGGGTGCCTCGTCGTCAACAAGTAGTTCCTTCTCAATTCACGGAGGAGAGATGGACGAACAACTCGAGAGTTCTCCCCGTTTGCAGTGGAAGTGGGTATGGATCACGCTTGGCATGTTTGTCGTCTTCTATGTGGGTCCTCTCTGGGGCGCCACGACCATGCGTGGAGAATTCGGCGACAAGATTATCGGAGGATGGTCGTTCGGCGGAGTCATTGTCATATCAGCCGTCGCGGGATTCCTTTCGAAGGGCGTCACCATCTGGGAACCTGCCATCGCCGGCGGGTTGCTGACGGTCCTCTGGTACGGGGTGTTTCAGATCATCATGGCCACGAAAGGGGCTTCCGTTCGATTGGAACTTGCTCCCCTGCTTGTTATCATGATCGCGATCTTCGGGCTATCGCTTCTCGGGGCAGGTCTTGGCGAAGGGATCCAGAACCTTTCGAAAAAGAAGCCAAGCACGGACGTTCCGGGTAACCCGTAGAAACAATCGGAACATTCAATTGACGCAGAAGGGCAACCCCCGTTGCCCTTTTGTGTTTACACAGGCGGTTTCTTACTTTTTGAGGGACTTTGAAAGAAAGGAGGTATGCTATGCGACGTCCGATGAGTAGTACCGGACTTTTTTGTTCCGTGGTTGCTTTGCTTCTTCTTCTCTGCACGACAGGCGAGGCCCAGGTCAGCTTCAAGATCGGAGGGGGAGCGGGCCTTGTCATGCCGATGGGAGACTATAAGGGTACGTTGGCAGAGTATTATGCGGGATCCAACTATGGTCTTTCTACAGGATTTGGCTTCCACGCAAAGGCGCGGGTCGGCCTCCTCGGTTTTAATCTGACAGGAGAGATCGGCTACTCCTTCCTGAGCAATGACGGAGCGCCGGAAGCCCCCAACAGCAGCGGCGAAGTGGATCACCGGATTCTTTCTCTCAAAGTCGGACCCGAGTTCCGGCTGGGTCTCCCCGCGGTTCCAGTGACACCGTACCTTGGAGTCAACGTCGCCCTCAATTCGTTCAGCGGGAGTTCGAAATTCCAGAGCACATCGAATATCACAAGCTCCACGATCGACATGGCTTCAGCAAGCCGCATCGGCATCGGCGCGACCATAGGGCTCATGATCAGCTCCATCGACGTCGCGGTGCATTACAATCTGCACAACCTTACAGGGAAAAGCTGGATCGGCCGCGACAACCGCGTTGATACGTATAGTTCCCTTAACGATGATAAAGATCCGGCGTATGCCCCGGCCGACGACAAACACGTGGTCAATGAAGCCCGCTCCATCCAATCGCTCGTGATCACCGTTTCAGTTATGTTTGGAATCTAGAAACGGTGTGGAAGTCCGATTTCTCTCATGGAGAAAACAGCATAGAAATCGGACTTCTACATTGTGACCAATGAAACCCCTCCCCCGCTGCCCGTGGTCTCTCTCCGATCCGCTGTACACGGTTTACCACGACCGGGAGTGGGGTGTTCCCGTCCATGACGACCGGAAACTTTTTGAAATGCTGATTCTGGAGGGAGCACAGGCGGGACTGAGCTGGATTATTATTCTGAAGAAACGCGATGCCTATCGCAAGGCCTTTGACTCCTTTGATGCTCGGAAAATTTCCCAATATCCAAGGGGAAAAGTGAAAGCGCTTTTGAAAAATCCCGGCATTGTCCGGAACCGCCTCAAGATCGTGGCCGCTGTCACGAACGCGAAAGCTTTTTTGGCTGTCCAGAAAGAATTTGGCTCGTTCGATCATTATATTTGGCAGTTCGTTGGAGGAAAGCCGATCATCAATCACCCGAAATCGATGAAGCAAGTGCCGGTGACGTCGCCTGAATCTGATGCCCTGAGCAAGGATCTGAAGAAGAGGGGCTTCCGATTCGTCGGCTCAACCATTTGCTACGCGTTCATGCAAGCTGTGGGGATGGTGGACGATCATGTGACTTGGTGCTTTCGAAGAGCGCATAAGCGACTGAGGTGAATTGTTTGCCATTGACTGACGATTTCTACAAATCGATCCCGCCCGTGCATTCGTTCGAGGCCCTGGCAGACAGCTCGAGCTACGTTTCTCTCCCTCCCGATTGGTGCCTGGTCTCGGCGGATGTGATGAACTCCACAACGGCTATTCGGAAGGGGAACTACAAGGCGGTCAATACGGTCGGCGTCTCCGTGATCGCGGCAACGCTGAACGTCCTGCGACCAGCGGAAATCCCGTATATCTTTGGCGGAGACGGAGCTCTCGTGTGTATTCCCGAATCGTCGGTAGGGACTGTAAGGACGGCGCTTGCCGCAACCCTTGCGATGGCTGTCGAGAGCTTTGGCCTGATACTCCGGGCTGCCATTATTCCCGCCTCCTATCTCCGGTCTCTCGGACATGAAATCCTTGTCGCGCGTCATCAGGTGTCGACCCATTATGTGCAATGTGCCCTCTTTGGAGGCGGACCGGAAGTCGCCGAATCGATGCTGAAAACCGGGAGTCTTCCTGAAGAGTATCTGATTTCTCCGGATCGGAACGCTTCTGCAGACTACACCGGACTTGAATGTCGATGGCGGGAAGTTCCGAGTCCTTCAGGCGAAACGGTTGCAATAATCATCAAGGCGGCCCGGCAGGCAGATCCCCTCCCGTTGTACCAAGAGATCGTGAGAGCCATCGGCGACATTTATGGAGATGCGGACCTCTGCAGGCCGGTGACGGAAGAAAAGCTTCGGATGGCACTTTCCTCCCGCGTGCTTCGCAATGAGCTTCGGATCAAGACCTGGAAGGAGGGGCTCTTCAGGCGTTTGGTACAGCCCCTCGCGCTGCGTGCCACGGTCGTTCTGGGATGGTTCCTGATGAAATTCGGCCTTCGATTTAACGACGCCGATTGGGGAACGTATAAGAAAGATCTTGTTGCAAATACCGACTTCAGGAAATTCGACGGATCCATTCGACTGGTATTGTCGGGAAGCAAAAGCCAGCGCGAAGGACTTCAGAAATATCTTCTCCGTTTGCGGGAACAGAATGAAATCGTCTTCGGACTTCATATTTCAGATTCCGCCCTCATGACATGCCTTGTTGAACAGCGTCAAAGTGTTCATTTTCATTTTGTCGACGCTGCCGGAGGGGGATATGCATCTGCCGCAAGGGCTTTGAAAGAGTCCGAAGAGGAAGCCTCCATCGAGAACTGATCGCCGCACTCGTAGAATTCCCGCCGCTTCTTTTCATTATTTCGTATATTGTGCCTTCGTTCACAAAACGCATGAATACGCCCTCCCGTGGAAAGATTATCCTGGCTTTCGCTGCCGTCTATGTGATTTGGGGATCAACGTATCTTGCCATCCGGTTTGCCGTCGAAACCCTGCCGCCCTTTCTCATGGCGGGCATCAGGTTCATTATTGCGGGCGGTTTTCTTTACACATTCCTCCGCCTCCGTGGAGCAGCACGGCCGACGCCGATTCACTGGAAATCAGCTTCCATCGTTGGCGCTGCGCTTCTGCTTATCGGAAACGGCGGCGTCTCGTGGGCGGAGCAATTTGTTCCGTCGGGAATCACGGCCCTGCTCATCGCCATCGTTCCGCTCTGGTTCGTCGTTCTCGACTGGTGGCAGCGGGGCGTGCAGCCGACTCTTGCCGTCATTGGCGGACTGATCCTTGGAACCGTGGGTGTGCTGGTCCTCGTCGATCCTGCCGAACTGGTCGGCGGTGAAGCCGTGCATTTGGGCGGCGCGTTTGTTCTGCTTGTGGCAACGATTTCCTGGGCGGCAGGGTCCCTGTATTCAAGAAGGGCGGAACTTCCTTCCTCTCCGCTGCTCGCGACCGCGATGGAAATGCTCTCCGGCGGCGTCATGCTTCTGATTGTTTCGGCCGCGTCGGGCGAGCTTGTCCCCATGGAAATCCCTTCCATCAATCCGAGATCCTGGATTGCTCTCGGATATCTTGTCGTTTTCGGATCGCTTGTCGCCTTTTCCGCGTACATCTGGCTCTTGAGTCACGTCCAGCCAACTATGGTCTCGACGTATGCTTACGTCAACCCCGTTATTGCGGTTTTTCTCGGCTGGCTCCTTGGCGGTGAGATCATCGGCGAGAGAATTCTTCTGGCCGCGGCCATGATCGTCGGTGCAGTCGCCCTTATTACCTCCTTCAGTGCCCGCCGTTCGGCCCAACGGCGCAAGGCCGACCGGAAATCCAATGCTTCTTGATCGGTTCATTCATCGCTGGGATTTTCGTGAGCGACATGCAATAACCATACAAGCGCCACCCGCACGCGTGCTTCCCGCCATCAAACGCCTGACGCCGTCCGACGTTCCCCTGGCGAAAGCGCTCATGCGGCTCCGCTCAATCCCCTCTCTGCTGGCCGGGCGAAAGACGTTCCTGAGTCAGTCGGAAAAGCCGTTTCTGGATCAAATCGTCGGAAACGGGTTTCTCTTGTTGGGTGAAGATTCCGAAAAAGAGCTTCTTCTTGGAACGATCGGCCGTTTTTGGAAAGCGAGCGGAGAATTTTGTCTGGCGGTGCAAACACCGGAGGATTTTTTGTCTTTTCAAGAAGCGGGCAGGGTGAAGGTGGGATGGAATTTTTTCGTTGAGACTTCGGCAAATGGGACCAGGGTGCAAACCGAAACGAGAATTCTTGCTACCGATCGACCGGCGCGGTGGAAATTTTTCGCTTATTGGCTTCTGGTTCGTCCGGGAAGCGGAATGATTCGGAAAGCGATCCTGAGGTCGGTCAGAAGAGTCCTGGAGAAGGAAGATGGACTTTCCTAGTGTCGAGTCCCAGAAATTCCTTGAATGAATCCTTGCA
>JACPLA010000055.1 GCA_016186715.1 Ignavibacteriales bacterium
CTCAAGCAGCTCAAAACCGCAGAATTTAAGAACGGGTACTTTACGCTGACGTTCTATGCGGACGACAACGGCCGTCCTGCCACGCGCACCACGAACCGGACTTCACGTTTTTATCTCTATCCATCGGGCGGGACGTTGCGCCATGAGAATTTCCAATTGCTTTTCTATGACTCCCGGTATGATACCTACCGCGGATTCAAACCGCCGGAGCAGGTCGCCAAAGAACCCGAATAGGGAACGATTTGTCCCTGTTTGCCGTTCTTAATTGCTCATTGTCCATTGATCATTGTTTAACGAAGGAGGCTTTGCAATGTACGATATTCTTATCCAGAGAATGCGGGATGAAGTCACTGCCGTCGGGGCGCGGGAATTGAAGACTCCTGAGGAAGTGGAGGCAACGATCCCCAACGCCAGGGGAACAATGCTGGTGGTTGTCAATTCAACCTGCGGGTGCGCCGCTGGTGCTGCGCGGCCTGGCCTTACGCTGGCTCTCAACCATCATACAAAACCGGATCAGATTGTCACAGTTTTCGCGGGACAGGACCGCGAAGCAACCGCCAGGGCCCGCGAATATTTCACGGCGATGCCGCCGTCTTCCCCCTCTTTTGCCCTGATGGTGGACGGACAGCTGGCCCACATGGTCCATCGGCATAATATCGAAGGACATTCCCCGCAGCAGATTGCAGCCCAGCTGACAGCAGCCTTCGACAAATATTGCGGAACCGCTTCCAAGAAAGCGGTGTAGGTTTTTTCCTTTGATGTGAAAAGGACAAGAAGATTCTCCAAGTCCCTCTTCTGTTTTTCCCCTCCGAAGAAATCGGACCGGCCCCTCAAGTGTCCCTTCAAATCCTCGAATTAACCCTCGGTCTCGTTGGCAGTCACGTGATGCCTAGCAGCACGGCATAGTACCCCGGGAACTTCCTCTCAGCCCCTTTGTTGTAGCGGTTCAACGCCGAACTTTCTTCTCAATTTTCCAAATGACTGTTCTCTCAAGTCAATACCAAGGGTCAACGCTTCCCTCACTTCCAACCACTTCACGATAGGAGGCATCTATGAAACTACTTCTACTTTGGTTTCTTGTAGGAATAGTCCTCGTTTGCCCGGCGGCCGCCGTTGCGCAGATTCATTTCACCGCGACGCTCTCGGGCTCGCAGGAGCCGACGCCTGTCAGCACCGCCGCCTCGGGGACAGGATCGTTTACGCTGAACGATAGTCTGACGGAGTTGAAGTACACCGTCACGTACCAGGGTTTGAGCGGCACACTCTCTGCCGGCGGACACTTTCATGTGGGGCCCCCGGGAGTCAATGGACCCGTTGTCAGAGGCATCGCCTCGGGCGGAGATCCTGCGTCGGCGACCATTTTCGGAGCTTGGAGAAGTACCGATGCCGAACCGCTGACACGGGCACTGGTTGAATCGCTCCTGGTCGGAAAGATCTATGTCAATTTCCATACCACGGCGAACCCCGGCGGAGAGATTCGCGGCCGACTGGCGTTGCAAACCCCTCTTCATTTTGTGGCGTCGCTTTCAGGCGGGAACGAACCGTCACCGGTCACAACCCCGGCAACGGGAAGCGGAACATTCGTTTTGGCGACGGACATGAGTCAACTTGACTATGAAGTAAGTTATCGTGGACTAAGCGGCCCGCTTTCCGCAGGCGGACATTTTCACGTCGGTCCGGAAGGAGTCAACGGACCCATTGTGAGAAATATCGCAGGAGGCGGAGCCCCCGCTGAAACAACCTTTACGGGGATCTGGAGCAGCTCGGATGGGGCACAACCGCTGACTGTTGCCCTCGTTGAATCACTGCTTGCAGGAAAGATCTATGTCAATTTTCACACGACGGCCAACCCGGGCGGTGAAATCCGCGGCCAATTGAATCTCGTCGGAGGCACCGGCTTCTCGATTCGTCTCAGCGGGGCTAACGAGCCCACCCCCGTGACGACACCAGGAATGGGAACAGGCTGGTTGTGGTTGAACGCGGGCAGGACCGAAGCAAACTATGAAATCACCTACTATGGTCTGACCGGTTCACTGAGCGCGGGAGGACATTTCCACGTTGCACCGGTCGGCGTCAATGGACCTATCGTTCGGGATATTGCGACGGGCGGATTTCCGTCTGATACGACCGTTTCCGGGTCATGGAAAATAACCGACGGATCACAACCGCTGACGACGGCGTTGGTCGAGTCGTTGCTGACAGGCAGGATCTATGCCAATTTTCACACAACGACGAACCCGGGGGGAGAGATACGGGGTGAGGTGGATCTGGAAACCGGAGTAGGATTCACCGCGCGGCTCGATGGTTCCCAGGAACCGACGCCGGTCAGCACGCCTGCAACCGGCACGGCTTCGGTTTTCCTCAGTCCCGATAGGTCGCAAATCACGTACGACATCACGTACACCGGATTGAGCGGACCGCTAAGCGCAGGCGGACATTTCCACTCGGCTCCCGAGGGAGTGAACGGTCCGATCGTCAGGGATGTCGCGTCCGGGGGTGCCCCGGCCGACACCACGCTTGCCGGCACATGGACAACGAGCGATGGGATGCAGCCGTTGACTTCCGCCCTTGTGGACTCGTTGATTGCAGGGAAGTTGTACATCAATTTTCACACCACCGCGAACCCCGGGGGGGAAATCCGCGGACAGGTACGATTTGGCCCGGATGCGGTGATCTCTTCCGTAGAGCAGGTTTCCAACATCGTTCCCGCTTCGTTCCGCCTCGACCAGAACTATCCGAATCCGTTCAATCCCTCCACAACAATCCGATTTTCCGTTCCCCTGGGCGGCAAGATGACACTTAAGGTCTACGACCTGCTGGGACGGGTCGTGGCGACGCTCCTCGACGGTTACAAGGAAGCGGGAGAATACGCCGCCGATTTCAACGCCTCAGCGTTGACGAGCGGTGTCTATTTCTACCGGCTCAACGCCGAGAATGGATACATGCAGACAAGAAAGATGGTTTTGATCAAGTAGGCCCTCAATACAAACAACCCTGTCCGACTCTCCCACAGAAAATATCTCGGGAGGCCGGACGGGTTGTCGGGGGATGGGGGTGGGTCAGCTTTCAAGGGCGGAGCGAATTGCCAGAAGGATGTCCTCCGGTTTATACGGTTTGTGAAGAAAATGCCGGGCACCCTCATGAGTTAAATGAGCTCTTGTTTGCGGATCAAGAAAGCCACTGCCAAAAATCACCTTCACCTCAGGATTGATCGTCTTCAACTGCCGGTAGGCCTCCACACCGCTGAGATTCGGTATCTCGATATCACAGAGAATAACCTGAATTTCCGATCCGTGTCTGCTATAGATCTTCAACGCTTCGTTTCCATCTCCCGCCGTGAGAACCGAAAACCCGTGGCTTTCCAGGAAAATCTCCAGTACCTGACGCATCATTACATCATCGTCAACGATCAGGATCATCTGATTCAGTCCCCGCGGCAAGGCCCCCGATAAGTCATAGGATAAGGCTCTGGTGTGAGGATCCCCACCGACGTTTTCCCGTTTTAAGCGACGATGTCGATCGGCCCCTATTCGGCCACGAATGCATGAGCGCGTCTGAAAGGTCCAGTGAAGGGAACAGTTCCTGAAGGGGCTGCTTCAGAACATTGGCAATTTTCGCCGCTTCCGAGATCGTCGGTTCGTATCCCTGATTCATGATCCGTTGAAGCCGTTGGTAGTTGATCCCTGTTGATTCCGAAAGCCATGTGAGTTTCCGCCCATCCGCCTGAAGAACCTTCTTAAGAAAACTCCGCCCCCCCTTTTGTTTGTTAGCGTTTTTTTTCATATCATTTTTGACCAAAAATGACCGCCCGCTTAATATAATAAATAATTATAGCGGAGTCAAGGCAAAAACGTTCTTTTATAGCAACGGAACAGTGACGGAAAAAAAGGAAATATCCAAGCGTCTTCGCGAAGAGGTTCTGACCCGCTACGGTTCCATCAAAGCACTGGCTGGGGAAATCGGAAAGTCTCAGCAGTATCTCAATATCTATCTTTCGGGTATTAACGCTCCAGGACCGAAAGTGAGGGAATTGCTCAGAAGAGCAGGCCTCGATGTACCTTACATCATGACGGGCCGACGGGAGCAGGAGGGTGGAGCAGAGCAGAAAGAAGTCCAGCGGATCCGCGCACTGATGAAGGAAAAAGGAATCAGAAACGCGAACGAATTGCGACAGAGGCTGGATCGTGAGGAGTCTTTAGCCAGGATGCTCGGCCCTGATGTCTATTCGACGTTCCTCCAGGCTGCCGTGCTGCGCGAGAAACGGGTGAAATACGAATCACGGAGAAGACGGGGGAGAGAAAGAAAATCCTGAACCGAAAAATGTCGTGGGAAAAACAGGAAAAGCTCCCGGGAACGCGGAGCTTTTTTGTTTGTGTTCACTGAAGAAGAAAACCGCAAACCGATCAGTGAAAATCCGTTCTTTTCGGCCTTTTCCCTCCCCGCCTTTATCAGAATCTTCAAGGGCAGGCGGCCGTGTCCCATCGAATAGGACACGGAAGAGACAAAAAAAACAGAAACAGAACGGATTGATTGATCCGCTCATTTTCCGTTTAATCGGCCTTTTCCCTGCCTGCCGACAGGTAGGCGTGTCCCCTGACAAGCAAAACCAATCGTCGAGGTAATTCTTCAAACTATTTTCTGAGACGCGACACTAGTAGGCTGTTGAAAAAGGCGTTTATAGCCACGAGCTTCCCGCTCCGCCAAGCCCGTCTCGCCGAGTCTCGACGAGGCGGACGGAG
>JACPLA010000056.1 GCA_016186715.1 Ignavibacteriales bacterium
CCCGACTGGAACCCACGTGGAAGAATGAGAGTGTACTTTTGAGTACGCCCAAGGCTCGCAGAGTAAAATTCCTCGACGCTCACGGGCGATGAGGTGGGGGGTGAGCAGGAAAGACTGAGGAAAAGCGGGAACAAAACGGCCGACCGGGGTTTCATAGACTTTCTCGTGTTGATTGTCAGAGCATTCCGTTTCTTTTTCGGATGAACCATTCAAGCGAAAACGCTCCCAGCAGGAGGCCGAGGCTCCACGAAAGATTCCAGAGATCAAACTGGTTGGCGCGGGTTGTCTTCCGTGGTTGAAATCCAGGAAGGGATCGGATCGTGGCGGGGAGCTCGTCGGCCGTGCTTGGACTGAAGAAGGCTCCACCGGTTCGCGCCGCGAGCTGGCGGAGGAGCAGCGTATTTGTCCGGGTTTCCAGGAATTCCGCGTTGATTCCTCCGACCGAGAACGACCCTCGTTCAAGAGCGACGGGAGTCAGGTCCCTGCTCACGGCCGCGGAGAACGAATACACCCCCGCAGGAAGTGGGCCCAGGCGACCTTCGTACTGGCCGTTCCCAAGAGGATTCAGCCGGAGCTCGTTTCGCTCCCCGTTCCCTGTGATGATAATGGAGATGCGTGCGTCATCAACCGGCTGCAAAGACTCGTCGTATATCTGGCCCGAGAACTCCACAGGATCCTGTGTGGTAAAGATCTCTGCCGTGGGTTCAATTCGTATACGCCGAGCGTCTTCGGTGATTGTCAACCATCGAATAATGTTTCCAAGGAGGGCTTCGAAAAGTGATTCCCTCTCTCTGTCGCGAAGCATTTGCCACCGCCAGAGCCCATAGCCAAGCCACGCGACAGATTTCCGGCGATTGATGTTCCGGAGCACAAGAAACGGTTCCTGTGTTGGAGCGGTGTGAATTCGGGTGACGGCGAGAACCTCTGATTCGGGTTTTGCACGGAAGAGAGTCTGAGACTTGAACAACGGAGGGAGTTTTGACCAGTCTTCGAGTGCAGAGGATTGGGAAGTCTTAAACAGAGCGTGAGAAGTTCGGGTTTCAGGAATGTGGAAAAACGCCTGGATCTCATCATGAGAGGCGCTCTGAACGGAGACCGGAAGGATGGACTCAAGAGTCTTCAGCCTGGCGATATCAAGGGTCCGGCTTGGTATGAAGAGCACACTCTTACCGTTCCCCGCTGCCTCCAGAATCATGTTCAACGTTGTCGTGGACGTGTTTTGTCCGGGAATTCCGACGAGAACAACGCATTCCTGCTGGCTGAGCAATTCGGGGGTCAGTGTTCCATCGTAGATCCGATTGACGTCACGTTCAATCAATATTCTGACATCGATGTTCTGGTCCCTCTCAAGGTGTCTTCGGACAAAGGCAACATCCGGGTTCGGTCCCCCGGCAAGGAGAAGCACCCTCATCTTGTTTTTCAGCACCTTCAGAGAGAAGGTGGAACGATTGTTCCTGTGTGTGATCTCGTCAGGCAGTTCCGAAACACCAACCGTGTACTGTTGTCGCCCTTCGTTCTCAGGGGTGAACGCGAGCGTTACGGTATATTCCCTCGTTTCTTCCTCCAGAAGAACGAACTGCTTGTCCAGTACCTCATTGGCCTGACGAAGAACCACCTCCACCCTGGTTCCAGAATATCCTGAACTCATCACCTGCACATTGACCGGTACGCGGCTTCCGGAATAGGCCACAGCATTTGTCAGGATTTTTCTGATCAGAACGTCACGCTGTTCGGTGCTGTCTCCGAACCCGACGGTAAACAACGGCAGAGAGAGACCGTCGGTTTCGAGGAGAGGACTTCCCCCGGTCGTTGAATTGCCATCCGAGATCAGAACTATGGTTTGGATGTTGGCCGCGGATGCAGCGGCCTTGGCGCTTCGAAGAGCGCCTGCAAGGTCGGTCTGTTCGCCGGTAAGTGTTACAGAATCGGGGTGGAATGAGGAGAGCGCCCGGGTGTCCGCTGCAAACAGGAAGGTGCGGACTGCGCCGATGTCGGCAAGCTGATTGAAAGGGCGGGAGCCCAGAAAGGAGCGAAGCTGTTTCGACCTGTCGCCCTGGCGATCGCTTAAGCTCATGCTGCGTGAGTCGTCGATCAATACAAGCGTGGTTGGTGGTTCTTCAGAATGAGAGAGCAGGGAGAGAACCGGCTCGCCAAGGAGCAGGAAAAGGAAAAACAGCCCCAGCCCCCTCAACAGAGTCAAAAGGATGCGGAGCCGCCGTGAAACAGGAGGAAGGGTTGTCCGGTAGATGAGGAAGGAAACGCCAAAGGCAGCGAGGGCGGCAAAGACCAGAGCCATCGCTTGAAAGGAAACCGAAAAAACAGGCTCAGGCATCAGGGAGAACAGTCCTCCTCACGCACAACTTACTGAAGGAATAACATCGCGCGCGTCAGAGTGAATTGCGGTGTTTGCAACCGGTAGAAGTAGACGCCGCTCGATACTCTCTTTCGGTCATCCGTCGTGCCGTCCCAGCGGGTAACGTTGGTTCCCACCGTGGAAAGCCCCGTCAGAAGAGTCCGGATCCGTCTTCCCAATACGTCATAAACATGAATTTCGAAGGGGACGACAGCAGGAGCCTGAAAGAGGATTGTTGTTTCACCATTGAATGGGTTTGGGTAGTTCGGTTGCAAAACGAAGTCCTTCGGTACGGGCGTCGCTCCGGGGACACTGCTGACAATGAGTTGACGGAAACTCAGAAGATTGCCCGGAGCATCTTTAGGATTCGTTCGGACTCTCCCTTTTGAATCCTGAACCGACAAATATCCTTTGGGATACATTGAATCGCTCCCTTCCGGGACGGATGCACTATACCAGTCGGCCACTCCTGTTGGGAGGAGGGATACACGCTCAAATGAGGCTCCTGGTCCAGATTGATAGAACAAGAACAGCGAGTCGGGGAGAAGGGTCGTATCTGAGAGAGCGGATGTATATACGCTCAGTGTCTCTTCCTGGGCCAGAACCATGGGCTGATTCAACATCGCAATGCCATGATAGGTAAGGGCCCTGAAGGCGTCGACCATTCCGTGTCCGTAAAAGTTATTCGGATACGATGCGCTGCGGGATGGGTCGAAGCGGTCGTCGATCCGGAAGGCTGTGTTCAGCAAGGCCTCACGGACCTGCATCGGTGTCAAATCAGGGTTGGCGGAGAACACGAGGGCGGCCGATCCGGCAACGAGCGGTGTTGAGAGCGAGGTCCCGCTTGCCCCAACGTACTCTGTTGTGGTGGTTCCATTGGCGGAAACGACACTCACTCCCTGTGCTACAACTTCTGGTTTCACGCGTCCGTCGGCAGTCGGTCCTGTAGAGCTGAAGCTCACAATTTCTCCGTCCGAAAATGTGGCGCCGGCCGATATGATACTGTCGGCATCGGCAGGCGCGATCAATGTTCCGGTGAGGCCGGGAGCCCGGAAGTGCCCTTCGTTCCCCATGGCAGTGACTAGAAGGACACCCTTCCTTGCGGCAACGCCCGCCGCCTTTGACGTAATGGCGGTCGTTCCGTTGAGGGAATCGTACGTGTACCAATCGATATATCCCAAAGAAGTCGAAACAACATCAGCGCCCAGGAGCTCCATCCATTCAAGAGCTTCCACATAGAGGTCTTCTTCTGCCGGCACTTCCGTGCTGTCCATTTCTGTCTTCGCCAGGATGAGCGTGGCGCTGTAGGCGGCCCCAATAAGCTTTCCGTTCTCGAAGCCCGCGAGTGCGGAAAGAGTGAGCGCTCCGTGGTTGCCCTGTGACGGGACCTCCCAGGGCTGGCGTTGTGTGGAGGTGATCCGGTGAATGAAGTCGAACTCGTCAAGGATACGGATGTTCTTCAGCGCATTGTGGCTGCGGTGATTGTTGAATCCGTCATCGATCATTCCCACAATGACACCCGACCCATCAATGCCCCTCGCGTGCACATCGACAACGCGGATATTGGAAAGCTGTACGCCGGAAGGGCCGTAGTCGAGTTCAAGGAGTGATGATCTTTTCCGGAGAAGGGGAACCTGCGGAACAGGGGAGATTGTCACAGGCGGGCGTTGAAGTCGAGCAACGGGGGCTGTGCGGGCCGCAATTCCAAGAGTCTGGATCTGACGAAGTTGTTCGGATGTGGCTTCCACTGAGACAGCATTCATCCATCTGGAAGTGGCTCGTATCTTCAGCCCGAGCACCTCCAATTGTCGACGATAATTGGGCCGGATTGGCAGATCGTGAACGTCAAGAAGATTCTCCGATGGGAGCACTTTTGCTCTTCGCCACAGGGCGCGTTTGCTGACCCCGAGCCTTTCGGCAACTTCTTCAGTTGGACCGGTCGACAGGGATTGGTCCTTGTCCCGGAAGTAGATCCATGTTGGAGAAACCGATTGGGACTGAGAAGTGAGAGGGACGAATCCGAAAAGGAGGCTTATCAGAAGGGAACTACGGCGCAGAACGTCCATGAACTTCCGTTCCTTGTCAGCGACGACTCAGTCGTTGTTAGCCAGCAGTGTTTCGATGATCTGCATCGGAGTTACTCCCTCGGCTTCCGCATTAAAGCTGGGAACAATTCGGTGTCGCAGAACCGGCCCTGCCATGACCTGAACATCGCTTATATCCGGGGTGTGCCGCCCGTGGAGAATGGCGCGGGTCTTTGCTCCCAGGATCAGGAATTGAGACGCGCGGGGTCCCGCTCCCCACCGGATCCAATTGCGCGTGGAGGCCGAGGCAAGGGACGACTGAGGCCGAGTGCGTCCGACCAATGTCACGGCAAACTGGATCACGTTGTCTGCCACGGGCACGCGCCTGACGAGGTCCTGAAATGCAATAATTTCGGCAGCGTTGAGGAGATGGTTCAGGGTTGCCTGGTACGGACTTGTCGTAGACTGAACGATTTTCAGCTCTTCGTCAAACGAGGGGTAATCGAGCCATAGATTGAACATGAAGCGATCCAGCTGAGCTTCAGGAAGGGGATATGTTCCTTCCTGTTCGATGGGATTTTGAGTAGCGAGAACAAAAAACGGTTCATCGAGCCGGTAGGTTGCTCCGGCGGCCGTGACATGATGTTCTTGCATCGCTTCCAGCAGCGCTGCCTGTGTTTTGGGAGGAGTCCTGTTGATCTCGTCGGCCAGAATGATATTCGCAAACACGGGCCCCCGAACAAACTTAAACGTTTTCTGGCCCGTTGAAACATTCTCTTCGATAATCTCGGTTCCCGTGATATCGCTGGGCATCAGGTCCGGAGTGAACTGGATTCGGCTGAACCGAAGGTCGAGCGCTTCGGCAAGAGTTTTGATCAGAAGCGTCTTCGCAAGCCCAGGCACGCCGACCAGCAGACAATGACCGCGTGACAGAAGAGAAATCAGCAGCTGCTCAATGACGATTTCCTGACCAACAATGACCTTGGCGATCTCAGCCCTCAGGGCGGCGTACGCCGACGTGAGTTTTTGAACCGCTTCGACATCACTCATGGAGTTCTTTCTCTCATCAACCTGCTAGAGCCGGACTTCCCAATAAATACTTCTTTTCAGCTCGTCGACCCATTCGGCGTTGACGCGGTTACGCTTGAAAAACAAGGCAATTTGTTCAACACGACGGTAATCATCTTCAAGGTTCATCGCGTGCGCAGGGATGCGTTTCCGAACCGATACGATCTGATACCCGTACGAAGTTTTGAGCGTAATTCGCGTTGGTTCCGAGATGTCACCTTCGTTCAGGGTTTCGACGACCGCAGCAAATTCGGGTTCGAGTTGATCGGGGGTCACCGTTCCAAGGTCTCCTCCGAGAGCCTTGGTTTCTTCATCTTCCGAATACTTCTTGGCGAATTCGGCAAAAGACTCTCCGGCGAGCGCGCGGCTGCGGAGAGTGCGCAACAGCGTCGTCGCTGCCGAATCACTCGCGGCCCCTTTTTCCACCCTGAGAAGAATATGCCGCGCATGAACCGACTCTCCCCGTCGCTCCAGAAGCTGAACGACATGAAATCCAAATTCGGTTTTCACGATCCCGGAGACGCCTTTTTCAGGCAGGGCAAAGGCTGCTGCCTCGAATTCCGGAACAAACGTGCCGCGCTTTGCCCATCCCAGGTCACCTCCCGATGAGGCTGTCCCGTCCTGGGAATGCCTTCGGGCGAAGTCGGCAAAATCCCCGCCTGTGCGAATGCTGTCAAGAATCGACTGGAGCTTCTGCCTAATTTGAGCTTCGATGGCCGAATCCGGCTTGGGGACGATGAAAATATTGCTCAACTGGAATTGCTCGGGGACCTGGGGTAAACTGTCCCGGTAGGTCGAGTAGAATTCTTCCACTTCTCGGCGGGAAACCAGAAGGTTTGCCTCCCGTGTTTGACGAATCCGTTGAACCAGCAGTTGCTTGCGCATGTCCTCCCGGAATTCACGGCGAATACGGCTCATCGGCATCCCGTAGTACTGTTCCACGCGCTGCTCCGAACCCGCCTGGCGCACAATATTCTGGAGCTGCTGCTCGAGAGACTGAGTGACCTCGGCTTCGCTCACTACAATACTGTCGAGGATCGCCTGCGCGAGGATCAACTTCTCCGTAATGAGACCCTCGAGAACCTGGTTGCGTAACTCGGGTCGATTGGGATCCATACGATTCTGCAAAGCAATGAGACTTACGCGTTCTTGTAACTCGGACTCGGTAATGATTTCTTTGTCGACGACGGCGACGATCCTGTCGATGACTGTTTGCCCACAGAGAGTCGTCAAAGGGGGGGCTGACATCGTAACAACGAGCATTACGGTTTTGAGACAGTTTTTCATATTCTTTATTCCAGCATTTTCAGCGACACGGAATCCTGGGGAACGGAGCTTACAAGGATTTGAACAACATGTTGAGACCGAAGGTTCTCGAGCAGCCGTTCGGTTGCAAGTTGGCGTCGGGCAATGGCAAGCCGGCTTTCGATCTCTTGCGTCACATAAGGAAGGTCGGCAACCTCTCCGCGTTTCGTGAACTTCCACACTGTCAGAATGATGTATCCTTCGTCTGTCCGGACGGGGAACGAGGGTTCCTGCCGTGGTGAAGCCACGGCCACGCGCCAGAGTTGAGTGGGAACGATGGTCCGTTCGGTATGATAAACAGAATCGACGCTGGCAACAGTTGCCTGCGCTTGGAGGGGATCATTCAAAAGCTCCCGGGAAGCAACCGCCCAAGGAGTTCCGCGCAGAACCTTGAGGCGAAATGCATTGGCCGCGTCACGGTCTTGAAATATGACAAAGCTCACCAGAGCCACATCGTGCGACACGATGAATTCGCTTCGATTCGCTTCGAAGTACGTCGAAATTTCATCTTCGCTGCTTGTTTGGGATTTGAGAGTGAAAATTTCTTCCTCGAGGAGCGCGTTGATGGCAAGCTGTCGCCGAATGTCGGCCAGCCGTGACTCCAGGTCGTCGGTTTGATCGAGGCCCCGCCGGACGGCTTCCTGGTAAAGAAGTTGGCTCGTGAGCCACCGCTGGATGTACTCATGGACCTGTGCCTGCGAGAGGCCGCGAGACGAATCAAAGCGGGATTCGATTTCTTCCAGGGTGAGAGTCAGATTGTCAATCCGTGCCACAGGAGTTCGGGGTTTCTGCGGTTTTGCGCATCCGAGGAGAAAGAAGGCGGAAATCAGAAGAAGGATACCCGTGTGGAGTCTCAGTGATTTCAAGAGAAAGGATGTATTCAAGGTAATTCCAGGTTGAGACACTAACGGCTTTCACGCTTTGTGAAAGCTTGTGAGAGTTTGCCTGGATCAATCGTGACTCCGTACTTCCGCTTCAAAGAATCGATCCATTCCTGTTCGCGCTCCTTTGCGGCGTGTTCCTGGTAGTGGCTGGTGATTTCGGGAAGTGCTTCGTCAAAGGTTTTGGCCCGCGCCGAATCCCTCCCCACAACCGTGATGATCGACCAGCCACTTTCGTGGGGGAAGGGAGTTGTGATGCTGTCGGTTCTCATAGAAATTCCCATGTTCGTCAGCCTGTTCGCAGGGATGGGCAGCAGGCCCCATTCGCCGCGCTTTTCTTTGAAACCGGGCCTGACCGTAAATTCGGCGGCCAGATCGCCAAAATTTCCCCCCTTTTTCAAACGTTCATACGCAAGCGCGGCGATGCTATCGGTCCGAACATGAATTTCTGCAATGTTGAGCCGCCGCGGCCACCGGTACTTCTGACTGTTCCGCTCGTAGTAATCTGTCAGAACCGAATCATTCACGGCGATTTTTTGCCAGATCTCGTTCTGATCGATCTGATAAATAAGCACGCCATGTTCGTATTCTTTCATGAGGTTGTCGAACGATGGATGCCTCTGCCCAACACTGGATGCGTGTTCCTCGAGAATCGCAGCGTCGGCGATCCGATCGATCATTTCGTCAAGTTTGATGGCGGTGAGAGGAAAGCTCCTGAATTCGTCGCTTGCATTGATGCGATCGAGAAAATCCTGAACCGTGATTTTCTTGTTCCCGTAGGTCAAGAGGGGTTGTGTGGCTGTTGTTGATGTAATTGCAACCGACCAGTTCGAATCGGCGGGTGTCTTTTCAGAATCGAAAAACGAAGGGAATTCGCTTCGAAGCCTCACGTCAAAGTTCAGCTGATAAGTTCTCTTGAGCCGATGAAGGAATTCATCGTAATCAGTCGAATAGTATCGCTCTTGATAGAGTTTCCGGAGGTCTCTTTCGGCGTCGGAAAAGGAGGGAATGGGACGTTTTTCGGTCGCCTTAAAGATATGAAACCCATAGCTCGCTCGATGAGGCGGGGCAGGTTCGTTGATGGGAGTTGCATGAAGCAGCTCGGCAACGTCGGGAGGAATGACATTCCATTCGTAAATTCCCATATCTCCTGCGCGGCCGGTCGTCGAGGGGTCATCGCTGTATTGACGAACTGCCTCGGCAAAGGAGAGTTCGTTTTGCAGGATACGGCGGTAGAGCGCGAAAATCGTATCTCGAACAGATGCCGTATCGGAGGTAGCTGGATTGAAACGCTTGAGAATATGGCTCACCCTCACAGAACCCACATTTTGCCGCCTCCCCGTCAGCTTGACGATGTGGTAGCCGAATTGGGTTTGGATCGGCTCAGCGGTCATTTCCCCGATAACCATACGACCCTGTGTAAACCAGCCGAGATCGCCAAGATTTTGGGCTGCACTTGGATCTTCGGAGTACCTGGCGGCAACCGAATCAAAACCGAATTCCTCTACCATCGATACAAGCGATTTTAATTTCAAATATGCCCGGTTCTTGTCGTCCTCGGAGGCATTTGGCGAGACCCGGATCAGGACATGACTTGCTCGTATTTCTTCTTTTTTTCTGTCATAGAGTTTTTTGAGGTTCGGCTCGATGATTTCCTTTTCGATCATGAACGTGGAAGCAACCGTCTTTCGATATTCTGCCAACTCCTCTCGAACGGTGCTGTCGTCCAGGAGTCCCTGGCGCTTCGCTTCCATAAGCTTTAGCCGGTACTTCACGAGCAGCTCCAGAAACTTTTGCCGTTCCTCGAGAGTAGAAAGTGCAGCCTTTTCCCATCCCCCGTTGTTTTTCGCGTACATTTCCTCGAATTCGCCTAATGTGATGGACTCCTCTCCCACCGTTCCTATTACACCGGAAGAGATGCATCCGGGCGCAAGGACTGCAGACGAAAAAAGGGCGAAAACAGCAGCAACAACGCGATCACGCATGGGTTGTTATCCTCTTATGCGACATGAAGTTACAGGATCAAAGCCTATCAAAGTAACCAAAAATGGACTTGCAAGCAAGGAAAACGCAACGACAGCTGGACAAGTGGAAAACGACGCCGACTTACGGAGCGAGTAATTCCTTCTTCCGTTTCAAAATCTGATCGACACGCCAACTTCGCAATTCGTACCACTGGGGGCCAGTTGAGGTCTGAGCGTAGTAAGAATCGCCTCCCCTGGGCTGAGAGAAGCGGATCTGAATGTTGTTGAAAGAAATCGTGGCGACCAGCTTTGAGGCCGGAGAGGGAGGGGCATCGAGAAAATTGTCGCATTGGAGCGACGAGAGGGCTGTCAGAACTGAATTGATCGATTGATTGTTGCCGACATCTTTTCCGATCATCCACGCGCTGTCCTTCAGCGCAAGAGCAAACGTCGTGTCGCCATACTGAAAAGTGACTTCCGCAATACTCTCTTTTGGAACGGTAATCACTGCATGGTCACGCCAGTCCTTCGGCGATCGCCGCGTGTCGTAGGAAATTGCGGCGTCAACCGCAAACACGTCGGAGGAGTTCTCCTTTCGGACGTAGACATCGGAAAAGCCGGGTCCCATTTTTCCCACGATGAAAGAATGCCGAACAGAGCCCTTTTCCGAAATCCGAATCACAGTTCCCGAAGAGTCAACCTGAAACAGTGATTGTTTTTCCGGATTACGCGAAACGATGGCTCCAACGCGCAGGTTCTTTGCATTCTTGATCAACGTACGGACCTTCTCTTGATCGGCTCGATATTCCACCGGTCGCTCGACGAACCATTCGCCTCCCCGCTTTTCCAGGATCACGGAAAAAGCGGGGGAACCGATTTCGATCCTGTCGACAGCGATGGAATCCATTTCCACAAAGTATTCCCCCTCGGAGGCAATCACGCTCCGCTCTCCCGGCTTCTGCATGATCAGGAATGCCACCAGGCCGAGAACGACGAGAACGATAAGGAGGATGACGGTAGGCCTGTTCATGATTGTTTATGCCTGTGATTCCAACGCCCTCTTGAACGCCCGTCGCCGTCGCCAGCGAAACAATCCGTATGTAACAACAAGCAGAGGCGGGAGGGCGACATTTGCATACTTGAGTAACCGTCTTGTTCCGTCCGTAACCTGTTCCAGCGGGGGCTGGGTGACGTCCTTGGAGCGAATCGTGATAAGACCCTCATCGTCGGCAAGATAATCAACGATGTTGGCAAAGAGGTTCAAGTTATCCCGGCTGCCGAGCATTTCGTCTTTCATGAAATCCCCGTCGCCGAAAAGGAGGATTTTCGTCGGAGGGCTGGCGCTGGTTTCAGCCCGGGGGAGTTTGTCGGCATAGAAGCTCTGAAACGATCCTTCGACCGCAACCGCGAGCGGGATGTGCTGCTCGGGAAGGTCGGCAGGGGTCAGCTTTTGAAATGGATCGATGAGCATGAATCCCGTCTGCCGTCCGCTTTGTTTTGAGGAACGGATCAGCACGTCGGCTTTCAAGCCCTTCTCGGCTGCGAGGGTGGTGTCCACGGAGCTGACAAAATAGAAAAACACGTTTTCCAGATCCTTCACAAGGACGTTCTCAGGGTTGAAATTCGAAGCGTTGGGGAGCAGCGGAAAAGGGATCTGGCTTTGGACGCGGAAGAATCCCTGCTGTTGCATCACCGTGACCGGAGCGCACTGCGCGTCGCGCACCAGGTCGGCATTCACTCTTACGCCGTAATTCGCCAGCAAGTTGTCCAGGCCGGTTTGAATTTCCTGTGCGAAGCGGGCCTGAAGGTTTGCGTCATACCGGTTCAGGAGGAACGCGATGGATCCGCCGTGCATCAGATACTGATCGAGCTGGTACGTGGCGGAGTCTGCAAATTTGCGCTGAGGTGCGATGACGAGGAGTGCGGCAATATCTCCGGAAACGGGCTGATTGCTGCTCAGATCGACGGGAACGAGGTCATATTGGGCCGACACGGCTTGCATCGCCTGCCGGAACGAGGCTGGCTCGGCTTCCTGATGTCCCGTTGTGTAACCGATTTTCTTCTTTGCTTTGGCCGTGAGTCGTTTGAGAGTGCTGCTCACGTCGTATTCTAAGGACCTCAGGTTCTGCACCACCGGGATTGCTTCTTTCTTGTCTTCATAGAGCATCACCAGGCCCATAAATCCGCGTTTCACCTCGAGCCGGTCTTCTTTGATGACCTGAACCTGGACCGGCGCAACGCCCTGCTGCTGAGCTTCCTGTTCTCCTTTTTCTCCTTCCGGATTAAGGAATTCGAACGTGAGGTTGCCTCCTGAGTAGGCTTTGTACTCGTTCAGAAGGTCAAGGGTTACTCGGCGGTTGCTATTGTACGGGGCAGGAAGGTCCTCGGTGAAATATGCTTTGACGGTCACACGGTCGTCGAGAGAGCCAACAAGTTTTTTGCTGGCGTCGGAAAGAGTGTAAACGCCCTGTGCCGTCAGGTCAAGCCGGCCAAAGAGCCGGACGGAAATAAAATTGACCAGCACGAGAATACCGGCGATGATCAAAAATCTGAGAAGTGTCTGTGTGCGATGCGGTCTCAAGGGTCAGATATCAAATGTCAGAGGTCGGATGTCAATGGGATTGTTACCACTTTCGGCGTTCAAGCGATATGACCGATAGATAAAGCATGAAGCCGAGCATGCTGAGAAAATACACGATATCGCGAGTGTCGATGACACCGCGGGCGATGCTCACATAATGCGAGTCGGTACCAATATACTCAAAGACAGAGGTCAGCCATTCGGGTACGAACATTAAGATCTTGTCCATCACGAACAACACCATGATCATAAAGATCCCAAGTATAAAGGCAACGATCTGATTATCTGTGACGCTCGAGGCAAACAAGCCGACGGCGACATACACGCCGGCCATGAGCAGGAGTCCGAGATATCCTCCGATGACCGGGCCGTGGTCGACGTTGCCCAGGGACGCGATCGTCGCATAGTAAACGAACGTAGGGGCAAGAGCGAAGCCGATGAGCGACCAGGCGGCGAAAAATTTGCCGAGAACGATTTCGGCATCGTGCACCGGTTTTGTCGTGAGGAGTTCAATTGTGCCGCTCTTGGTTTCTTCCGCGAGCAGGCGCATCGTAATTGCCGGAATAACAAAAAGCAGGATCCATCGGGCGGTCTCAAACATCTCGCGCATGGAGGCTATGTTGATCAGAAAGATATTCGACGCGTAGAACCATCCGAGGAAAGCAAGGAACACGACGATGACCACATAAGCGACGGCCGAATTGAAGTACGAGCGGAGTTCTTTGGCGTAAATTGGACCGATGTTCCTGAGCTGCGAAGTGATTGTTGCTGCGACAGTTTTCATGCGATTTAACGAAGTCGATTTCAGTTGGTGGTCTCGGTGCGGGTCAATTTGTGAAATACGTCTTCGAGACTCACGGATTGACGCGTCATTTCGAGGAGTATCCACCGTTCAGAAACCGATCGGCGGAAAATTTCTTCACGGACGTCGGTCCCTTTGACGCTGTGAACAAGAAACCTATGAATATCCCCGTCGGTGCCGAGATAATCAACCGTTTCAACGCTCTGGAGTGATTTGAGTATCGGGAAAATATCCTCCATGGCGTTTGACGTCGAGCGCTTGTTCTCCAGGGAGACGGTTTCTGATCCCCGCAAATTCTGTTGAAGTTCCTCGGGAGTGCCATCGGCCGCGATCGAACCCTCGTTGATAATGATGACCCGATCACAGGTAGCCTGGACTTCGGAGAGGATGTGGGTGGAGAGGACGACGGTTTTTGCCCGGCCGAGTTTCTTGATCAGATTTCTGATTTCAACGATCTGATTCGGGTCGAGTCCGCTTGTGGGCTCATCAAG
>JACPLA010000065.1 GCA_016186715.1 Ignavibacteriales bacterium
AGGCGCCCGGTGCGGATGAGGAGGCGGGGAAGCTGAACGACCTCAACAAACAAATGACCTGGTTTTACGTGGTCCAGTCTGTTCTCCTACTGGCCATCGTCTTTTTTTCGGCATTTGGAACCTCAAAGCATCCAGGTTTTTACTGAGAGAGCCGCGGCGTCCACAATGAAATCATCCTTCCTTTTCTTTTCAATCCTTTGCCCGGTTCTGCTCGCAGGCTGTCAACCATCGCTGCCGGAAGAGGACGTTTGGTCGGGAGTGATCACGCTGGCCGAAGAGAGACCGCTTCCGTTCCGAATGTACCTGGATCTCCAGGGCGCATCCCCCTCCGGCTTTTTTCTTGTATCCGATGAACGGACTGAGATTCCGGAGATAAGAAGATCCGGTGATTCTCTGAGTATCATCATTTCGGAGTACGCTGCGGCGATGCATGGGCGGTGGGACGGCAAACGTTGGATCGGGCAATTCTTCCGCTACCGGCATGACACCGTTGCTCTTGACTTCTCTGCCGCTCCGGAGTCGGGACTGCCTTCCCTCGCTCCGGGTCCGCAACCCCATTCCGGAGTGCAGCTCGTCGGCTCGTTCCAGGTGTACTACGCAAGGCGTGGAGGAATTGACAGCTCGTTAACGGCAAAATTCTGGACGCGTGGAGATTCCGTTTTTGGAACGTTCATCGATCCAAGCGGCGATCATGGACTCATGGCGGGGGTTCAAACGGGAACTCAAGCGCGGCTGGGCCGCTTTATTGGCTGGCAGGCAAATCTTGTCGAGATGGAATACAAAGACGGAGGCTGGAAGGGAAAGTATTACGCGCGACAGTATCCACCCGATCCGTTCACGCTTGTTTCGCGACCCTCGAGGCCTGCGGAGTCTTCGGGCGCTCTCCGCACCCGACTCAGGAACCCAGTCAAAGCTTTTTGGTTTGAAGGAATCACTGTGGGAGGCGACACCGTGCGAAGCACGGATGCACGGTTCCGGAGAAAGGCGTTGGTCGTTGACATCATGGGCACGTGGTGTCACAACTGCCTTGACGAAGCTCCGGTTCTCCGACAGTTGTACTCGGAATTCAAGGATCAAGGACTGGAAATCGTCGGACTCTCCTTTGAAATCACCAATGATCCGGTCGTTGGTAGAATGAATCTCGGCATTTACAAGAAGCGTCACGCAATAGATTTTCCTCTTCTGTACGCAGGAAGCCTGGATGCGGAGAATGTCGATGTGAAACTTCGCTCGCAACTGGACGATTTCTTCGCCTACCCGACCTCCATTTTTGTCGATCGACGCGGAAAAATCCGGGAAATCCACTGGGGTTTCAAAGGTCCGGGAACCGGCGAAGAATATCAGCGTGAGATCGAACGGTTCTATTCGTACATCCGTGAAATCCTGAAATAAACATTTCTCGCATTCCATTCACCTTCGTGAGGGACCTTATGATGAGGCGACTCTTATGTTTGATCATTGCATTCGTACCATTCGTTTCCTACCCGCAGGAAGGAGTTATCCCGCCCGGCGATAATCTGGTCATCGACGGCGTGCCGCCCATCCCCCAATCAATTGCCGACGCGGTTGGCCGCTATACCGAGTTCCGGGCCGCCGGAATTCTGAGCTGGCATCCGACGAAAGCCGAAATGCTCGTCAGCACCCGTTTCGGCGAAAGCTCTCAGATTCATCACGTGCGGATGCCCGGGGGTGCGAGAACTCAGCTCACCTTCTTCCCCGAACGCGTCTCCGGCGGAAGATTCAACCCCAAGAACCCCGATTACTTTGTCTTCAGCAAGGATGTTGGAGGTGGCGAATGGTTTCAAAACTATCGTTACGATGTCCTAACGGGAGCAACCACTCTTTTGACGGATGGGTCTTCGCGCAATAGTCTCGGGGTGTGGTCGCGGGATGGATCGCGTATGGCTTATACGTCAACACGAAGAAACGGGAAGGACGTTGACCTTTATGTCATCAATCCGGCCGATCCGTCGTCGGACAGACTGGTGGCGGAGAATCAGGGCGGCGGGTGGTTTCCCTCGGACTGGTTCCCCGATAACAGCACTGTTCTTGTCGTCGAATACGTTTCCATCAATGAAACGTATCTGTGGCTTTTTAACGCCGAGACCGGAGAACGGATTCTTGTCACCCCAAAAGGAAAACAGCAGGTGTTTTACGGCGGCGGTGAATTCAGCCGGGATGGCAAAGGACTCTACACCAGCACCGACCTGGATTCCGAATTCCGACGGCTCGCTTATTTCGACCTTTCGACAAAGAAGTTCCGATTCATGACATCGCACATCACATGGGATGTTGACAACTACGAACTCTCGCCCGACGGCAAGACTCTTGCGTTTATCACGAACGAAGATGGAGTCGGAGTCCTGCATCTCATAGACGCCGTCAGCGGCAAGGAATTGCCGGTACCTCCTCTTCCAACCGGAATCGTCTCGGGAATTCGCTGGCATCCCTTGGGCACTCATCTTGGCTTCAACTTCACTTCCGCCCGCTCGTCCACCGATGCGTATTCGCTTGAAATCGCCTCCGGCAAGGTGGATCGGTGGACAGCCAGCGAGACCGGTGGGATCAATACCGGGACTTTCGCGGAAGCCGAACTGATCAAATGGAAATCGTTCGACGGCCGTACGATTTCAGGCTTTCTGTATCGACCCCCCTCCTCCTTCACGGGAAAACGGCCTGTGATCGTCAATGTCCACGGCGGCCCCGAGGGTCAGGCCCGCCCCGGCTTTCTTGGAAGGAACAACTATTATCTGAATGAGATGGGCCTGGTCATCATTTACCCCAATGTCCGCGGCTCTTCCGGATATGGAAAGACATTCCTCAAACTCGATAACGGCTTCGACCGGGAAGGCTCGTACAAAGATTTGGCTGCGCTGTTTGACTGGATCAAAACACAGCAGGATCTTGACGGCGACAGGATCATGGTCACGGGCGGCAGTTATGGCGGACACGCCACATTAGCTGTAGCAACTCACTACCCGGAGAAAATCCGGTGCGCAGTCGACATTGTCGGCATGTCAAACCTCGTGACGTTCCTCGAGCGAACCGAAAGCTACCGTCGGGACCTCCGAAGAGCCGAGTACGGTGACGAACGTGATCCAAAGATGCGGAGGTATCTGGAGTCCATCGCACCGATGAACAGATTGGATAAACTGACCAAGCCGCTGTTTGTCATTCAGGGGAAGAACGATCCGCGCGTTCCTGCATTCGAGTCCGAACAAATCGTCAGCGCTTTGAAATCCCGAAACACACCTGCCTGGTACCTGATGGCCAACGACGAGGGTCATGGCTTTGCAAAACGGAGGAATCAGGACTACCAGTTTTATGCCACGGTGATGTTTATCAAAGAATACCTCTTGCAATAAACGATATCGTGTGGACCTCCGCAAGAGGACACCGCAACGGGAGATCGAAATGAGAGAGTATCAATTGTATATCGACGGATCGTTCGTCCCCGCCGAATCCGGGCAGACATTTGATTCGATCAATCCTTTTAACCAGGAAATCGTTGCCCGAGTCTCGCGGGCATCGGCTGCGGATGCAAAAAAAGCGGTTGTTGCCGCAAGGAGGGCGTTTGACAAGGGTCCGTGGCCGCTCATGCCTCGTGAAGAGAGAAGCGCCTTACTGAAGGCTGTCTCCGACAAGATCAACGAGAAAGGAAAAGAACTTGTGGCGCTGGAAGTGGCCGATTCAGGATCCACGATTCGGAAAGCGAAAGAAGATATTTTCCTTTCTGCCCGTAGTATGAACTACTTTTCCAAGCTCGCTGCCCTGGATCTGACCGAGCCGGTTGAAGGACTCGGAAAACCGGGATTCAGCAAAAACCTCATTGTCCGGGAGCCGATCGGCGTTGTGGCCGCCATTATTCCATGGAACTTCCCGTTGAAGATGGCTACCTGGAAACTGGGCCCAGCCCTCGCGGCGGGGAACACGGTCGTTTTGAAACCTTCGGAGCTTACCCCCTGCACCGCATTGGAGCTTGCACAGATAATCCACGAAGCGGGATTTCCAAAAGGAGTCGTGAACATCATTCCGGGATTTGGTCCTGAAGCCGGAGAGGAGTTGGCGCGAAATCCTCTTGTCGATAAGGTGTCGTTTACCGGCTCCACGGCAGTCGGCAAAAAGATCATGGCATTGGCGGCAGACCAGCTGAAAAAGGTCACTCTCGAATGTGGGGGGAAGTCGGCTAACATCGTTCTCCACGACGCCGATCTCGACCTCGCGGTCGACGGCGCGCTCTATGCCATGTTCTACCACCAGGGACAATGCTGCGAAGCGGGATCGCGCCTTCTGCTCTCGCGGAAGATCTCCGCGGAGTTTATCCAGAGACTCCTCGAGAAAGTGGGGAAACTCAGAACGGGTAATCCGTCCGATCCTTCCACGGACCTTGGGCCGTTGATCTCCAGGAAGCAGCAGGAACGGGTTCTCGGATACATCAAACAGGGGAAAAAGGAAGGCGCCCGGATTGCGGCCGGAGGCGGCGTCCCGACGGCGCACGATCTCGCCAACGGTTTTTTCGTCCAGCCGACGGTCTTCACCGAAGTGCGGAACGAAATGAAGATTGCACAGGAAGAAATTTTCGGACCTGTCCTCACGGTGATCCAGTACGACACGGAGGACGAGGCCATTGCTCTTGCGAACGACTCGATGTACGGCCTTGGCGCAGGTGTCTGGTCACGTGACAATGAGCGTGCACTAAAGATCGCCGGACGCCTTCGGGCAGGCACGGTGTGGATCAACGAATGGCACTTGATCAGCGAAAAGGCACCGTTTGGCGGATACAAGCAAAGCGGAATCGGACGGGAATTCGGTATCGAGGGTCTCAAAGAATATACCGAAACAAAACATCTGCACATCGACGAACTCGGCAGCAGGGAAAAGAAGCCGTGGTATGATACCGTCGTCCCAAAATAGGGTTTATTCGAGCGCCCGCCGATTCTCGCAGAACCGCGCAGGTTCGATCCAGACGACGGATTGCACAGATTTGTATTTCATTGTTTCTTTTTTCCCTTTTTTCACCCGCGCACTTTTCACTCTTTACTCATTACTCTTTACTTTTTACCCTTTACCCTTCACTCCTCACCCTTCACAACGCTCATAACCCCCACCAACTATGGACATCAAGAATAAAACCGTTCTCGTGCTCGGCGGATGGGGTCTCGTCGGATCCGCTGTCGTCCGATTGCTGGCGATTGAAAAACCGAAACGGATTATCGTAACCTCCCTCCTGGAACGGGAGGCCAAGGAAGCCGTGACCCTCCTGAAAAAAGAGTTTCCCAAGGCAGGACGAAAGTCGTTCATCCCCTGGTGGGGGAATATTTTTATGCGGCACGAACTCAAGGACAAACCGCGCGACGAGGTTCTCAAGAACGAATCTCTTCGTCATAAGTTGATCGACGATCTCCTCGACGAGCTGAGTCCTGATGTGATTGAGCGGTCGACCGTTTTTCGGCTTTTGAAGAAGTATAAACCCCACATTGTCATTGACTGTGTCAATTCTGCGACCGCAATCGCTTATCAGGATCTCTTTCAGGCCTCGCGGGAAGTACGAAAGGCGATCAAGCAAGCGAAGTCCGGAAAGCAAACAAACTTTTTTGAGGCAGCCGAACGTCTTCTGGCCACTCAATACGTTCCGCAACTCATCCGTCATGTGCAGCTCCTCTATCGCTCGATGCAGCTCGCACGAACGCGCATTTATGTCAAGATAGGGACGAGCGGCACCGGTGGGATGGGGCTGAATATTCCGTACACCCACAGTGAAGAGCGGCCATCCAGCGTCTTGTTGAGCAAATCCGCCGTTGCCGGAGCTCATACGCTTCTCCTGTTCCTTATGGGCCGAACACCCGACGCTCCGATCACCAAAGAAATTAAACCTGCAGCAGCCATCGCCTGGAAGCGGATCGGGTATGGCGAGATCAAGAAACGAGGGAAAGTCATCAACCTCTACGATTGTCCGCCGGAGAGGGGCATGAAGCTGAAAGGCACTCTGAAGCTGACCGTGGATTCCATTCCCTTTGAGCCCCTTCATGAACCTCTCCGGTCGGTGTTCATTGACACCGGGGAGAACGGAATTTTTTCCAGGGGTGAATTTGAAGCCATTTCGACCCCCGGGCAAATGGAGTTCGTCACGCCGGAGGAAATTGCCGAGAACGTGATTTTTGAGATCAAGGGGGGAAACACCGGGCATGACGTCATCAACGCCCTTGATTTTGCGATTCTAAATCCCACCTACCGGGCGGGTTTCCTTCATGACAGCGCCATTGGGGAGATGAAGCGGTTGGAAGAAATTCATCATACGCGGAGTGTTGCTTTTGAGATTCTTGGACCGCCCCGCCTCTCAAAGCTCCTCTATGAGGCGCACTTGCTCGAACTGGCGTACGGAACCATGGAGGCAGTCCGTGCCGCCGGGTCCAGAGAAATGTCCGCCGCTCTTGAACAACTTGCCCGAGACCACCGCGATCTACGCGCCCAAATCATCTCCATCGGAATTCCAATCTTGCTCCCCGATGGAAAAACCCTGCTTCGAGGCAAGGAGATCAAGATTCCGCCCTATCGGGGAGACAATGAAATCACGATCACGTCGAAATCGCTCGATGCCTGGGCGCACGACGGCTGGATCGACCTGCGCGTTCCCAATATGGATCTTTGGAAACGGCGGTTCGACACAATTCTTTCGTCGGTGGAACAAATCCCACAGGGGGACTCCTCATCGCGGTTTCAGCGCACCAGACAATACTGGAATGATTTTGGACAGATTGAGCCGGGAAAGCTCGTCGGATGGATTTTTTCGGAGGAAGAAAAGGGGAAAAGGATGAAAGCGTAAGCGAGGAGCGGGGCTTCCCACCATCAGAGAGACTCCGGGAATCTCCAAACGAACCCTCATTGAGATTCCCGGAGTCTTCCAGAGAGTGGGAAGCCCCGCTCCTCTGAGCTACTCGTACCGCAGAGCATCCACCGGATCAAGATTCGACGCCTTCCAGGCCGGATAGACGCCAAACACAAGGCCGATAAACGCGCACAGTGCGAATCCGAAAAAAGCCCAGTCCCATGGAATGGAGGGTGGAACTTCAAGGAGAAGAGCGATCGCATTTCCAGCGGCCACACCGATC
>JACPLA010000057.1 GCA_016186715.1 Ignavibacteriales bacterium
TGAACCTGAAATTTGCCGATGCGCGTTGGAAGCGTCGTCGAAACGATCCTCCGCACGAGCTTCTCCCGCTGCATCCGGTATCCGATCAGTGACTTTACCGTGATGATCTTGAGACCGAACCTGCGGGCGGTTGCCATCAGTTCGGGGACACGCGCCATCGTCCCGTCTTCGTTGAGGATTTCACACAAGACGCCGCCTGGAGACAACCCAGCCAAACGGCAAAGATCGATCACCGCCTCCGTATGGCCGGCGCGGCGGAGCACTCCGCCCTCGGAGGCGCGCAGCGGAAAGATATGACCGGGACGGGCAAAGTCGGACGGTTTTGCCTGAGGATCGATTAACGCGCGGACCGTCGCCGCCCTGTCCGCAGCGGATACCCCCGTCGTTGTACCATGCACATAATCTACAGAGACGGTGAACGGAGTTTCATGAAGGGACGTGTTCGCCTCGACCATCGGGTCCAGCAGCAACTCGTCGGCCCTCCTGGGCGTGAGGGGCGCGCAGACAACGCCGCGGCCTTCCCTGGTGAGCATGTTGATGATCTCCGGAGTCACCTTTTCCGACGCAACAACAAAATCTCCCTCATTCTCCCGATCTTCATCGTCAACAACGATCAGAATCTTCCCTCTCCGAAAATCCTCGATCGCGTCTTCAACCGAATGAAAACCGTCGGACCTACGATTGTGTACGGACATTGGGGCTCCTATTTTTGCTGTTCCCCTTCTCGTGTGACGGCAGTGATGGAACTCCGTTCCACCTTCACTTTGACGTTATCCGCAATCTGAACCAGAACCGTTTTCTCTTCAATGCCGACGATCGTGCCGTGGACACCCCCCCCAGTAATGATCTTGTCCCCTTTCTTCACGGCATCGAGCATTTTCTGCCGCTCTTTTTGTCGCTTTTGCTGGGGGCGAATAATCATAAAGTAGAAAATCAAAAAGATAAGAGCAAACATCACCAGGGTGCTGGTAATGCCTGACCCCGAATCGCCCTGTTGCGGCTGCATGAGGAACACGAAAAAGTCTATCAAAGGAACCTCCCTGATGGATAGTGAGCGTATTTACGAGAGAATACCCGCTTCAGACTCGAGGCGGTCAAGAAGATCGGCCTTCCACGGGTGAAAGCGTTTGTTCAAAATCGCTGTGCGCGCTTCTCGCATGAGCCAGAAATAGAAGGCAAGATTATGAATCGTCGCCAACTGAAGCGCAAGAATCTCCCTCACCTGAAAGAGATGCCTGACATAGGCGCGCGTGAATGTGAGGCACGTGTAACACCTGCAATCTGCATCGATCGGTGTAAAATCAGTCTTATGTGCAGCGTTCCGCAGATTAAGACTTCCGGTTCGCGTGAAAACTGTTCCGTTCCGCCCGTTCCGTGTCGGCAGCACGCAATCGAACATGTCCATCCCCCGCTCGATCGCTTCAAGAAGGTTTTCCGGAGTTCCGACGCCCATCAGATAACGGAGTTTCGATGCGGGCAACACCGGCTCGCATGTTTCAATCATCTCATACATCGTCGTCACCGGTTCACCTACGGCAAGTCCTCCTACTGCATAGCCGTCGAAGTCCATTCCCGCCAACACTTCGGCGCTCTGACGCCGAAGATGAGGATAAACGCTTCCCTGAACGATTCCGAACAAGCCCTGATCATGACCATACAATGCCTCCGACCGCTGGAATTCGCTCCTGCAACGGTCCGCCCAGCGGGCAGTCAGTTCGTGGGAAGTCCTGGCGTATGTTTCATCGCATGGATACGGCGTGCATTCGTCCAGCACCATTATGATGTCCGAACCGAGCACCCGTTGGATCTGAATGACCGATTCCGGAGTGAAAACGTGGGGCGAACCATCCAGATGAGACTGGAAAGAAACCCCGTTCTCTTCGATCGTGCGCAGATCCGTGAGGCTGAAGACCTGATAGCCCCCACTATCCGTGAGGATCGGCCCTTGCCAGCCGATGAAACGGTGAAGCCCGCCTGCTTTCCGAACAACATCGGCACCCGGCCTCAGATAAAGGTGATAGGTGTTTCCCAGGATGATCTGAGCGCCGAGTTCCTGAAGCTCACGATGTTCGATGGCCTTCACGGTTCCCTGGGTTCCCACCGGCAGGAAGACGGGAGTTTCAATCACGCCATGGCCGGTTTCCAGTCGGCCCGCCCGTGCCTGTCCGTCTGTCGCATTGAGTGAAAATTTCACTGAACTGTCGAACCTCTCGATCAAGTCAGTTCCGAGCAACAAAAATCCGCCGTCAGGAAATTCCCAGCGGCGGATTCCAATTCTTCACTCTTCCGTCTTACTTCTGCAGCCGAAATCGAATCGGGATCGACATGCGCACTTTGACTGGCTTTCCCCGTTGCTTTCCCGGCTTGAATTTCGTCTTCATGACGGCGCTCTGGGCCGCCTCGTCGCAGCCAGCGCCGATTCCCTTGACAACGGTTGTGCGAGTGACATTGCCGCCCTCATCCACGAATGCTTCCACGTAGACCGTCCCTTCCACACCGGCTCTTTTCGCAATTTCAGGATACACAACCGCGGCCTGAATAGCAGCAATTCCCCCGACCGGTTCAGGGAGGTCCTCAACGGCAACGAAGTAGATTTCCTCATCTTCCGTGGGAGGCGGTGGGGCCTCATCCGACGGCCGGAGTTCCGAGCTGGCGATTTCAACGTCGTCCAGCGCTTCGTCACTCGGAGCTTCAATAGGAATCGGCGGTCGAGGAGGTGGAGGAGGCCGATTCTCCTGTTTCGTGATGTCGATATCCTCGACATCGACAATCTCCTGTTCGACCTTGAGGATCTTGGTCGGCGGTTTGATGTCCGGGAAGAATTTGAAAGCCACGATCATCAATGACAGAGCGATGATCAACGCGACTTCGAACGTCGTCCGATATTTGAGTCGAAGATCAACCTCGGGGTTTTTACGAACCATGCGGGTACTCCCGTTGAAAAATACGACCTGAAACAAATATAGACAGAAAAATTCCTTATGTCAAATCCGTTTTGGCGCGCTCCTTTACCGCTCTCTCCCTTTCCTGAGGACTGTTCGAGCGGCGGGCCTTCCACACAAACCATCCTGTGAAGAGTGCGCCGCCCACCGCGTCTGCGAGCACGTCATAGATATCGGCCCATCTCCCCGGAACATACAGCTGATGAAACTCATCCAGGGCGCCGTAAACCACCGTAAATCCAAAAGCAACCGACAAAGAGTGCTTCTTCACCCGGAGAAAGCGATCCTGATGAAAGAACGCCCTTCTGCTTAACATGCAAAGAACAAAATAAATTCCGATATGCGCCAGCTTGTCGGGACTGATTGGAAAACGGATTTCCGGAATTCCGGGAATGGCAGAAAGAGCAAAGATGGCGAGGATCCAAACGAGAAGGGGAAGCTGGTACCTGGCGAGATGGGGACCCGTCAAGAATCACCCCGAACTGCCCGGAACGCCGGGGGAAGAAAATCGATAAGGTCCTGGGCGACAACACTTTGCAAACCCATCTTCGCGGCAGCAAGGTCACCGGACAGACCATGGAGGTAAACTCCGGCATACGCTGCGGCCTCCGCGGTCGTCCCCTGTGCCCACAACGCTCCGATCATACCGGACAAGACGTCTCCGGACCCCACAGTTGCCATCCCGGGATTCCCTGTGGCATTCACATAGGCTTCTCCCCCCGGTGCGGCGGTAATTGTCGGATTCGCATAGGCGCGGGCATACTCGATTCTGTGAGCCTCGATCTCGTGTGATGGTCTCCCGCTTAACCCCGAAAACTCCCCGGCGTGAGGAGTCACGACGAGTTCCGGCCTTGCCGTGCGAAGAAAAGATGATTCCGATCCAGAAAGAGCGTTCAGGGCGTCAGCGTCGAGGAGAATCTTCCCGCGTGCCAGCCGCAGAATTTCGCGCACCAGTGCCATGGTTTCTTCCTGGCGGGACAAACCGGGGCCAATCACCGTGATGTCGGCCCATTTCATCCGTTTCACGATCTGATCCAACGCATTCAAGCTCACACTTCCCTGTGACGTTGCCGGCAACGGACTCACAATTGTTTCCGAGAGTTTCCTGGCTAGAATTGGATAGACCGTTTCGGCCGTTCCAAGCACGACAGCGCCCGCTCCCGTTCGAAGCGCCGCCGATGCAGTCAGCGCGGCCGCGCCGGTGTACCCTTTCGATCCACCCAGCACAAACACCTTTCCTACACTATACTTGTGCACATTCAGCGGGCGAACCGGCAACACCTTCGCAACATCTTCAATTTCTACAAGACCGGTTTTCAGTTTCCCGGCCTCATAAACGGAGACGGGAATTCCCACGTCGATAATTTCATGGTCGCCTGAGTACTGTCTTCCCTGGTTGCAGAGAAGGCCGGTTTTCAGCGCCCCCATCGTCACCGTCACGTTCGCGTGCACACAGTCTGAGTCTGCAGTTCCCGTCGTTCCGTTTACTCCTGACGGAATATCAACGGACACAACCGGCACAGCGTAATTGTTCATAGATTGTATTGCATCGGAAAATGGCTTGCTGACGGTTCCGCTAAAGCCAGTTCCGAAGAGGGCATCGACAACGAGCGAAGGGCGGATGTCAGCCGCAGACGAAGCCGAGAAACGGCGAATTACGAGCCGGCCGGCAGATTTTTTTTGGATTCTCTGGAGTATTTGAAAATTCGTCTTTGCGTCACCACGCAACTGCGCCGGGAACATCAGCATTTGAATCACCACGGGGACGCCAGCGTTGACAAGATGCCGCGCGGCCACAAAACCGTCTCCCGCGTTGTTCCCCTTTCCGCAAAAAATCGCAACGGGTTGGCTCAGTTTTTTTCCGTATCGTCTCAGCACACACCGCGCAATGCCTGCACCTGCATTCTCCATCAGGAGAAGGCTGGGAATTCCGAACGCCCGTATCGCGGTTTCATCGCACCATCGCATCTCTTCTGCGGATACGACCCTGCGCATCTGAGTTCCTCGGATGATTTCTAAAAACCTCCCCGGGCAATGTTGACCACAAGGGAAGGATAAAGACCCAGCTGGAGAACCAGAAAGGCTGCAAGACTGATGGCGACGATCGTCCCCAGAGAGGGTTTCGCGGCAACCTGAGCCTCTCCGTCACGAAAATACATCAGAACGACCAGCCGCAGATAGTAGTAGACCGAAATCAGACTGGTCAGCACGCCGAGAATTGCCAGCCATGTCAAATCCGCCTTCACCGCCGCAAGGAAGACATAATACTTGCCGAAAAATCCGGCCAGAGGAGGAATACCGGCCAGAGAGAACATGAACACCGACATCAACGCCGCCAACAGGGGCTGCTGTTTGCTCAGTCCCGAATAATCGTCAAATGACAATCGTGTGTCGTTCTGCCCTTCCACGAGGGAAACGATGGAAAAGGCGCCGAGATTCATAAAGACGTACGCGGCAAGATAGAACATGATTCCTATTTGCCCCTCCTCGTTTCCGGCCGCGATTCCCGTGAGCATATACCCGGCATGCGCGACGCTCGAATACGCCAGCATTCGTTTCACGTTATTCTGGGCGATGGCCGCAATATTTCCGATCATCATCGAAACGGCCGCCAGGATCGCCAAGATCTCACTTACTTTGGTTCCGGCAAACTCAAAGGTCCGAAGAAACACGGTGATAAATGCGGCAAACGCCGCCGCCTTGGCTGCCGTTGACATAAACCCGGTCACGCTCGTGGGAGCTCCCTCATACACATCGGGCGCCCAGAGATGGAACGGCGCTGCTGCAATCTTGAATGATAATCCCATCATCACCATGCCCACACCCAGAAGAAAGACAGCATTCCCGGAATAGGCTTCAAAGTTCTTTCCGATGGTCACAAGGTTTGTGGTTCCCGTGGTTCCATACAGCAGGGCGATGCCATAGAGGAGAAATCCCGTCACAAACGCTCCGAGCAGAAAATATTTCAGCGCCGATTCATTCGATGTGACCCTCGTTCTCATGAACCCCGCAAGGACATACAAACAGAGGGACATCAGCTCCACTCCAAGGAAGAGGACCACAAGATCGATGGCGGATGCCATGAGCATCATTCCGACAATCGCAAAAATGACCAGTGCGTAGTATTCGGTCCGATGGATATTGAGCCGCTCGAGATATTCGCGGGACAAGATGAGGGAAAGCAAGCCCGCCGCCAAAAAGACAAAAGAGAAGAAGCTCCCGAACGTCCCCTGGAGAAATGTGTTGTTAAAGGCGGGTTGATTTTCCCCGTAGGTAACGATCGTGAGACCAATCGCGATGATGATGCCTGCCGCACTGACGCCGAATGCCATTCTTTGACTCTTTCGTCGAAACCCTTCCAGAACCAGGAGGACCAGGCCGGTCACAACGAGAGTCACGAGCGGGCTGCTGTACCAGAGGTCAAGGACATTGAATTTATTCATACTGTTCCTCGGTTACTGGGCGTGTCGGCGTTCCGCGCGTGCCAGAGAGAATTTCAGCAGCGGTGGTGTAATGAGTGTTGTAGCAATTACCATGATCACGATGCCGGAGAAAATTGCGTCATCGACGACTCCCAACCCCTTCCCAATGCTCGCAAAAATCAACCCGACCTCTCCGCGAGGCACCATTCCCAGTCCGACGGAGAGCCGATCGAGATCTTTTTCAACAACTGCGAGCCCGCACACCTGTTTGCCGATAAACGCGGCAACGGTCAGTGCCAGGGCAAGCCCGAGCACGCTTGCATCCAGAAAGGTTTCCAGTCGCACCTGAACGCCCATCACAACAAAGAAAATCGGCACAAGAAATGTCGTTACAGGAGACAACAGATCGTGGAGATGTTTTTTCTCGCGAAACTCTGTGAAATGCACCTCTTCGAGAATCAAGCCCGCCGCAAAAGCGCCGACAATAGCCGCCAATCCAGCGAGGTTGGCGAGATAGGAAAAAACAAAGCAGAACAACAGTGCGGAAATGAGCATGACACCCTGAGTTTTCAGCACTGCGATCCTTTTCAAGAGCCTCGGAACCACCGAGAGCCCGAGAACAATCGCCCCGACGAGAAACCCGATCGCAATTCCGGAGATCATGAGAATCGATGATAAGTCCATCGGCACCCCGGTTTCAGAGGCCACAATAATACCCGCAACCACCGCCAGGATGATCAAACCAAGTACGTCATCAATCACTGCTGCGCCGAGAATGATCTTCGCTTCATTGATCTGGATTTTTCCGAGATCCTTAAAAACTCTGGCCGTGATTCCGACGCTGGTTGCGCACAGCGTCGCCCCGATGAACATATGAATGTTACTGATGTCAAAGTTGGGATTCATTTCCAGAATCACCGCGGGAACATTCTTGATAAACATGTCGCTTGCCAGGTATCCCAAGGCAAAGGGGGCGACAATGCCCACCGCAGCAACAAGGAACGATGACAATCCCACCTTACGCATCTCCGCGACGTTCGATTCAAGACCCACTTCGAAGAGAAGGAGAATGACTCCAATTCGAGCCAGGTTATCAACAACGAAAGCCCATTGCACCGTGATCGTGTCGGTCCGTAGCGGCCCGAAGAAATCCCACGAAGAGTGTGCAAGGGCAAGGTTTCCCAGAACCACGCCCACGATCAGTTCCCCCAGGACAGCCGGCTGATGCATGCGTTCGAAAAGCTCCCCCCCGATTTTCGCACTTGCCAAGATGACTGTCAACGCCAGGAGGACGGGCGCAACGGGGTCGGCATGCCCGGCACTTCCATGGCCCTGATCGTCATCCATCTGCCCGCCAGATCCGGTGAACAACATCGCACCAATGACAACGACGCTGAGAATTGTCATTCTAACCCATTTCTTCATCAGTGTTCACTATCTCCTTCTTATTTGTTCAGCTGAAATAAAGAACCCACACGACGGCGTAAAGTGGAACAAGGATCGGGAGGGTGTACTTCACGACGTACCCAAAAAAGCTTGGGCAATCGATTTTTGCCTGCTCGGCAATCGACTTCACCATGAAATTCGGCCCGTTGCCAATATATGTACAGGCGCCAAAAAAGACCGATGCGACAGAAATCGCCTGAATGTATCTCCACGATTCGCCCGTGATGGCCAGGGCACCCGTCCGCAAGGGGTTTAACAATGCCGATGATTCAAGCGACGCTATCCCGAGCATGGCGTTCATATGAAGGCCATTGTCCACGCTCGCCCCATGAAGGCCGAACGAGGCGCTTAAGAAGTTCAAATAGGTCGGGGCGTTATCCAGAAAACTCGAAAGCACTCCCGTCCCCCAATAGTACTGGGCTGGGCTCACAATACCGAGTTTACCGGAATTCAGCTCAAGCCAATCAAGGGCCGGAATCATCGTTGCAAAGATTCCCGCAAAGAGAATCCCCACTTCTTTGATCGGAATGAAGTTAAATTCGTTTTTCAAATGAACCTTGTCTTTTGTGGTGTAGTAGGAAGCAAACGCCGCTCCCCACATGATGATCTCCCGCAGCATGATCGGATGAGAGATGAACACCGATGCGAGGATGACAGCCAGAAAAAACAGGTTATGGAGGCCCGTAAACTCGGGCTTATCCGGTTCCTGAGCCGCCTGGCGCACTTTCTCCCGTTCCTTGCGGAAACTTCGCGAATCAATGATGAAGAACGCCGCAAGCAAAGCAGCCATTGCAAGAGCCCAGATATGCCAGACGCGCGCTACAACCCAGAAAAACGGCACGCCCTTGAGATAGCCCAGGAACAGCGGTGGATCACCAATCGGCGTCAGCGCCCCACCGACGTTGCTCACGATGAATATAAAAAACACAACATGATAGGGTCTGATCCGAAACCTGTTGATCCTGAGAAACGGACGGATCAGCAGCATCGACGCCCCTGTCGTACCCAGCAGGTTCGCAATAACTCCCCCCGCCGCGAGAAGGATCACATTCTCATACGGGGCGGATTTTCCGCGAATGTCCAGATGAATCCCACCCGCAACAACAAAAAGAGATCCGATCAAAGAGATAAAGCTGACATACTCATGGAACGTAAGCAGCAAGCGGGGAATATTTTCCAATGAAAAGACATAATAGAGAACGATCAGCGCCCCGAGCACATAGGAAACTTTCGGATAATGCTGCTCCCACCAGTGGCGGTTGATAAACGGTACCAGCGCAATCGCCCCCAGGAGGAGAACAAAGGGAGTCACAAGCCAGACTTCAACCGGTTTGATCACCGCGTTTTCGAAATAATCCTCCGTCGCATTCATCAACACAAAGAGGGCGACGGAAACAAACAAAAGAATCCGCAGATTCCGTTTGAGATCGGGCTTCATAACGTGTGATCGATGGAATTCCTACTGATGGTCGCTCAGTGAAGCCGTTCGCACCTGGGATCCGCGTTTCACCTCTTCAATCTTCTTCACCATCTCTTTCGCCACTGCGCCAGATTTTTCAAGGAACGTCGCAGGATAGACCCCGATCCAGACGACAAAAACGACAATCGGGACCAGCACGGCAATCTCGCGCACCGACAAGTCCGTAAGCTTGTGCCCGTGATACATCCCTCCTTCCCGTACAGGACCCAGCATGACGCGCTGATACATCCACAACATGTACACGGCTGCAAAGATGACTCCGCCCGCTGCAGCGGCCGCATACGCATAGGAGTTCAGAATCGTCGACTTGAATGTTCCGAGAAGGATAAGGAACTCCCCGACAAAGCCGTTCAGGCCGGGAAGGCCAATCGACGACAACGTCATAATCATGAAAAACGCAGCAAAGACCGGCATCACCTTCGCAACGCCTCCGAATTCCGAAATCTCTCGTGTATGCGCGCGATCGTACACCATCCCCACAATCAAGAAGAGCGCCCCTGTGGAAAGACCGTGATTGATCATCTGGATGATGGCTCCCTGCATTCCTTCCTCGGTCATGGAAAAAATCCCGAGAACGACGAACCCCAGGTGGGACACCGAGGAATACGCCACGAGTTTCTTGATGTCTGTCTGCACCATGGCTACAAGGGCGCCGTAGAGAATGCCAATCACCGCGAGAACCGACAGGAACGGAGTCATTTTCAAGGATGCTTCCGGAAACAACGGAAGACAGAACCGGATAAATCCATACGTCCCCATCTTCAGCAAAACACCGGCCAGAATGACGCTCCCGGCGGTCGGCGCCTCCACGTGGGCGTCGGGAAGCCAGGTATGGAGCGGAAACAGCGGGACTTTGATGGCGAAACTCAGAGCAAAAGCCAGAAACATCCAGAGCTGCAACTGAGCGGGAGTTTTCGACGCGTGCGGGATCAGCTCGAGGAGATTCGTCGTAAACCGGCCATCCGGGAGCGTCGAGGCGAAAACGCCCAGCGAGAGAATCGCCACAAGCATGAGCAGACTGCCGAAGAGTGTGAAAAGAAAGAACTTTACCGCCGCATACACTCTCTCCTGCCCGCCCCAGATTCCGATGATAAAGTACATCGGGATCAGCATGGCTTCCCAGAAGACATAGAAGAGAAACAGGTCCAGAGCCGCGAAGACCCCCACCATTCCCACCTCGAGGAGAAGCATCATGATGGTGTATTCCTTGAGGCGATGTGTGATGGAGTTCCATGTTCCCAGCAATGCAATTGGAGTGAGAAATGTGGTCAGAACAATCAAAAGCAGGGAAAGTCCGTCGATCCCGACCAGATAGCCGATGTTCAGCCCTTCGATCCAGACTCCCTGTTCCTTGAACTGAAAACCTGAAAGGGTTTGATCGAATTCAAAAAACAGGATCAAGGAGACAAGGAAGGTTATGACGCCGGTGAGAAGGCCGGTCATTTTGACGGCCTGGAGGTGTTCCCGGTCCAGGAACAAGATCACCACAATTCCGATCAACGGAAGAAAAATCGTCACTGAAAGGATCGCATCAGAAATCATTGCCATGAAGTCATCTCGCCATCAGCCATGTGAGAATCAGCAGGATGCCGGCTATAAAGAACGTCGCATACGACTGGGCCAGGCCGGTTTGGATTTGTTTGATCCGCTGTGCAACAACGCCAACGAGCCTTGCGGTCCCGTTCACTGCGCCGTCGATGATGGATACGTCAAAGACCTTCCACAGCATGCGGTCCGACATGCCCACGATGGGCTTCACGACGGAAGCATCATAGACTTCATCGACATAGTACTTGTTGAACAACAACCCATGGATTCGCGGGAATTTCTTTCGGTACTGTTCGGCCAGCTCAGTTCTCCTGAGATACACATGCCGCGCTCCGGCGATTCCGGCGACAGCTACACTGACCGAGAGCGCCATCAGTACATACTCCGCGACGGAAGCGGCATGGTGAGCAAGTCGCAGTGTCGCGTGGGCGCGTTCGAAGACCGGGTCAAGCCAGTGTTCGATGGCATTCCCGCCAAGAAGGCTTTCGGGAATCCCGACGAAGCCGCCGGTCACGGAAAGGATTGCCAGAACGATCAAAGGGATCGTCATCGTGCGCGGCGCTTCGTGCGGATGGACCCGATGGTGATCGAACCGCTCTCCGCTTTCGAACGTCAGCGATACCAGACGAAACATGTAGAAGGCCGTGCACAAGGCCGCCACGGCCCCGACCAGCCAAAGAGCCGGAGAACCATATTCACTGCTGAATGCTCTCCACAGGATTTCGTCTTTGCTAAAGAATCCGGAAAGAGGTGGAATGCCGGAAAGAGCGATGGCCCCGACGAGAAATGTCCAATACGTCGTAGGCATATACTTCTTCAGTCCTCCCATTTTCTGAATATCCTGCTCATCATGCATAGCATGAATCACGGCGCCTGAGCCAAGAAACAACAGGGCCTTGAAAAAGGCATGGGTTGTCAGGTGAAAAATCCCGGCGCCAAAGGCGGCAACCCCCATGGCAAGGAACATATATCCCAATTGGCTCACTGTCGAATAAGCCAGAACTTTCTTGATGTCGTTTTGTACCAATCCCATCGTTGCCGCAAGAAGTGCTGTCGAGGCGCCCACGACCGAAACGA
>JACPLA010000061.1 GCA_016186715.1 Ignavibacteriales bacterium
CTCAACAAGCCGATATCGTGAAGGAACTCCCCGGTGAAAAGCTTTATCAGGGCCCACGGGGAACCGCGGTGAAGATCCTGAATCGGGTGGATCGTTCCGACGCATACCTTGACCGCCTCATCGACGCGGAATTACGCTCGAATGAAATGAATGAGCTGGACAAGGCGCTGATGAATGAAATCGTCACCGGCTCGATCCGGTGGCGCGCAAAGCTCGATTGGGTGCTCACGGGGTTCTTCCACGGGAACTTCACGAAAGCCGAAACGAATATCAAGAATGCCCTTCGCGTTGCTCTCTACCAGGTTCTCTTCCTCGACAAAGTTCCTCATTCCGCGGCTGTGAATGAATCCGTTGAGTTCATCAAACGGCTCCGGGGACAGAAAGTGGCCGATCTGGTCAACGCGGTCCTCCGCAACATCCTTCGGAATTTGGAGAATATCCGCTACCCGGACGTCAAGGAGGATCAGATTCAACATCTTGCGGTCGTTGAGTCTCACCCGCAATGGATCGTCAAACGCTGGGTCCAACGGTTCGGCTTCGATGAAGCAAAACAACTGCTTGAGGCGAACAACCGAAGACCCGATCTCACTCTTCGTGTCAATAGCCTGAAGATCGATTTCAATTACTTCCTCTCCAAACTGGCTGAACTGCAGGTGCAATTTGCCCGATCGCAGGTTCTGGATTTTTTTGTCCGTGTCAAGCACATGGCCGGCATCGGGGCGTCCGAGATGTTTCGACAGGGGTTTTTTGTGGTGCAGGACGAGAGCGCGGGATTGGCCGTGAAACTCCTTGATCCACGCCCCGGGGATCGTGTGTTGGACCTTTGTGCTGCCCCGGGCGGAAAGACGACCTACATCGGGGAACTGATGAAAAACGTTGGAGAGATCGTGGCGGTGGATCGGTATGAATCGAGACTGAACCTGGTCAAAGCTGCCTGTCAACGGCTGGGTGTCGTCAATGCCCATTTTATCACGGGTGACGCTGCTGAACTGAAAACTGTACCCGGGGATAAAGTGCTCCTGGATGTTCCCTGTTCAGGACTGGGTGTCCTGGCCAAGAAGCCCGATGCTAAATGGAAAAGGGAGCCGGAGGATTTGGATCACCTGACTCAGATTCAGGAGACAATCCTCACGAACGCGGCGACCCTGGTGAAGCCGGGCGGAGGGATGGTGTATAGCACGTGCACAACAGAACCGGAGGAAAATCACGAGCTCGTCAGGAAATTCATTGCCGGGCATCCGGAGTTCACCGTGGATTCCGCGGCCCAGTATGTTAATCCGACGCTGGTTCACCCAGATGGGTACGTCGAAACGTTTCCCCATCGTCACGGGATGGATGGCTCGTTTTCCATTCGCCTGCGCCGATCGTTGTAATTTTGGGTCGTGTCTCAGTTTATCTTGAAAAGATCAACGCAGAGACGCGCCAGCCCGCCTCATAGAGTTCAACAAGGCTGGCGGGGAGGACGCAAAGGAACGCAGGTATGAAACAAAAATAAGGACTTATCCTCTGCACTTCTGCGATTTTCCTTCCCAACATGAGGCACTTCCTTACTTTGTATTCCTTTTGAATTCTCGCTATATTCCGTTCGTTTTTCGGAAATCCCCGCGCTATTTCCAAAAGAGGAGTTCTGCATGAATCTGAAGAGAACGGTTGTGGTCAGCCTGATTCTCGGCGGCTTCCTTTTCCTTCCCCCCTCACTGCCTTTTCATCAGGACGAGCCTTTTGCCTCAACGTTTTCCATTGTTGCCGTTGATCTGACGACCGGAGATGTGGGCGTTGCCGTGCAGTCGAAGTTTCCGAATGTTCGTCCTGTGGTTCCATGGGCCGAGGCTGGTGTCGGAGCGGTTGCGACTCAATCGTTTGCGAATGTTTCCTACGGTCCCCGCGGGCTCGCGCTGATGCGGAATGGGGCCACAGCGGAAGAAGCACTTCGTATTCTGGTCTCGACCGATACGGCGCGCCACACGCGTCAAGCAGGGGTTGTTGACGCGAAAGGGAATGCGGCAAGCTGGACGGGGGACGAGTGTTTTGACTGGGCCGGTGGAAGGGCAGGCTCGGTGGCCGGGGGAAAAGGGACGCTTGTCGTCGGAAAGGGATATGCCGCCCAGGGGAATATCCTGGTCGGTCAGGAAACGGTTGATGCCATGGCGAGGACGTTTGAGGAAACAAACGGCTCGTTGGCCGACAAACTTGTCGCAGCTCTGGTCGCGGGTGGAAAGGCAGGCGGAGACCGTCGCGGTGAGCAATCGGCTGCGCTCCTGGTCAAGCGGAAGGGAGCCGGCTACGACGGGACTTCGGACGATTTTGTTGATATTAGCGTCTACGACCATCCCCGTCCCCTCCAGGAATTGGAACGGTTGTATACGTTACACAAGCTTTATTTTTTCCGCACAGATCCGGTCAATCTTATTCCACTCACTGCGGATCTTTGCCGGGAGCTGCAGGTCATCCTGAGCAACAAAGCGTACAAAGGAGTCCAGTTCTACAGCGGTCCGGTCAACGGAGTTTTTGATGATGGGACAAAGAAGGCCCTCCAGGATTTCATGGGATGGGAAAATTACGACGTGAGAATCCGGACCGACGATCGTATTGACCGGGAAGTTCTGGAAGATATTCGGAAAAACTACAACGAGTGGAGGCAGAAGAGAAAGAAATGACCAGCCCTGGTTCGTAGAGAGTCGCGGTTCCGCGCTCTCATACTGTGTTTATTGATCAACCTTCCACAATTCCCAGCCGAACACTTACCATGAAAGCGATTGTCAAACCAAAACCTGTCGAGGGGAAAGAATGGCCGCGGGGAATGCAGCTGATTGAGAAACCAGAGCCAGTCCTCGATAGCCCGGACGAGGTTCTTATCGAAGTATTCGCGGGCGCGATTTGCGGGACGGATGTCGGTATTTATCACGGAAAGGAATCTCTCCGGGTTGAAATGATGCGGGCAAAGAGTGATCCAGTGGTCATTGGACACGAGTTTGTTGGGAGACTGGTTGCCGCCGGGGAAAAAGCCCGAACGCATCTTGCCCGGTTGGTTTTGAGGGCGGCGAAACGCAATGTGGATCTTCGAAAAGCCGTGCGACGCAAAACACCAGCCTCCCTCGCGTCGGATCCGAAGTTTTTGAAGTTTCTCGAAAGGAAGTTCTTTGCAACGGCGGAAATGCACATCACCTGCGGAACCTGTTATCAGTGTCGGCATCGGGAACGGCATGTGTGCCGGAATACGGTCATCAAGGGAGTCCACGACGACGGGGCCTGGGCCGACGTGGTCAAGGTGCCCGCCGAAAATGTCCGATTATTCTACGAAAGGGAAATCCCCCCCGAGGTCATCAGTTTTATGGACGCATTGGGCAATGCGACCCACACGGTCATGTCGGCCCCTGTCAGGGGTCGAACGGTGGCCGTTCTCGGATGCGGAGTGCAAGGACTCCTGGCGGTCGCTGTCGCCAGGTGGGCCGGCGCAAAGAGAATTTATGTCACAGACGCGTCCAATGACATGCTCAGCCATGAAAAACTCGTCAATCGCCGTTTTCATCTTGCAAAGCAGTATGGAGCCGATCATTGTTTCGACATGTCTCTGGTCGATGAAAAAGAGGCTTTGGTTGAAGCCGTCATGGGGGAGACGGAGAGCACCGGGGTTGATGCGGCGTTTGAGATGTCCGGAAGTTACCATGCGTATGAGGACGCCGCCCGGATTCTCCGCATGGGTGGAACATTTTCGCTTCTGGGATTGCCCTCCGGAACGATGCAGGTTGATTTTGCCAAAAATATCATCTTTAGTGGAATCACCGTGCATGGAATCATCGGACGACGTGTTTTTGAGACGTGGGATCAAATGGAGTCCCTTCTCCGGGCCGGTCTTGCGAAGCAGTTGATAAAGACCGGCTTCGTGACGCATCAGTTGCCGCTGGAGAAATTCGAAGAGGGATTTGCCGCCATTCGTTCGGGCGACGCGTTCAAAGTGCTTCTCAAGCCCTAATAGGCTGTTGAAAAAGGCGTTTATAGCCACGAGCTTCCCGCTCCGCCAAGCCCGTCTCGCCGAGTCTCGACGAGGCGGACGGAGCGAGGCGAGCAGCTCGTGGAAACGAATGCAAGAAACAAATGAGGGTTTTAACCCATAAGCCCAATAAGATTTCGTCAATCTTGTCCACGACCTAAAGGTCGTGGCCACCCAAAACAATTTTTCAACAGCCTGCTAAGGGCTCATTTCTGAGTCAACCCCTGAAAATCAAAGGAATACGGTATGGATGCTCGTGATCTTTTTTCCGCGGAACTGGCGCGGTTAGAAGAATCGAAAACCTTCAAGTACGAAACAGCTCTTCAGACCGCCCAGGCCGGTCTTGTCAAAGTTGGAGGCAGGAAGGTGGTGATGCTTGCGTCCAACAATTATCTCGGAATGTCAAATCATCCGGCCATCAAGAAAGCCGCCGTGGATGGCATCAGGAAATACGGCTACGGCGTTGCCTCAGTGCGTTTTCTGTGCGGGACTCAAACTATTCACGTTGAATTGGAGAAGAAGATTTCGAAATTCGTGGGGGCGGAAGACACCATTCTCTTTTCATCATGCTTTGCCGCCAACGAAGGATTTTTTGCCACCATCACGAACGAAAAACTTGGCTTCGACAACTACAAAGATGTCATCTACAGCGACCGGCTCAATCACGCAAGCATTATCGACGGCCAGCGTCTGTGTCGCACGGAAACGACTGAGAAGAAAATCTATAACCATGCCGACGTTGGCCATCTGGAACAACTGCTGCGGGGGGACCAGAACAAAGACTACCGCTTTCGCATCATCGCGACGGATGGTGTGTTCAGCATGGAGGGGGATCTGGCGCCGCTTTCGGACCTGGTTGCCCTGGCGCAAAAATACACTGCGATGCTGTTTGTCGATGACTCCCATGCCATTGGGGTTTGCGGGAAATCGGGCCGCGGAACTCCCGATCATTTCGGCGTTCTTGGCAACGTGGACGTTCTTACGGGAACTCTGGGAAAGGCCGTCGGCGGAGCTTCCGGCGGTTACGTCAGCGGCTCAAAAGAGCTCATCTCATACCTGCGCCAGAAATCCCGGCCCTACACCTTCTCGAATTCCCTGCCTCCCCCCATCGTTGCTGCCTGCCTTGCGTCGTTCGATTTACTGTCGAAAGACAGGTCCATCGTTGGAAAGCTGCACGACAATACTGCATATTTTCGAAAAGAGATCAAGGGTCTTGGGTTTGCAATTCTGGAGGGAACGCATCCGATTGTACCGATCATGCTCGGGGAGGCGTCGCTTGCTCAGGACATGAGCTCCGCACTTCTCAAAGCCGGCGTGTATATCAAAGGGCTCTGGTTCCCGGTGGTTCCGCGCGGGGAAGCGCGCCTCAGGGCACAAATCTCCGCAGCGCTGACGAAAAAAGATCTGGACCGGGCGCTTGAGGCATTTCAGAAAGTTGGGAAAAAACTGGGCATCACTTAAGGGTCGGGGTTTTAGACCGATGTGGAAACCGAGGCTGTGCAAAAAGTACTCTCGACTAACGCAATCACTTCGAGAGTTGCTGCTTTTTGAAGATTTTCGAAACCTAACCTGGTCGGGATGGCATCCCGACCTACATTTTGCACAGCCTC
>JACPLA010000012.1 GCA_016186715.1 Ignavibacteriales bacterium
GCGTGGGGAAAGAGCTCGCACAGAACCTCAAGAACTTTCTCTCCGCCGCGCATCCCCGTCAACCAATCATGAACGAGTGCTACGGCGGGATTCGGGTTGTTTTTCATACAATGCTGAGCAAAGTACAAAGAACGCTCTGGAGAGTCAACGAACTGGTAGTGGTTCTTCTATTGAAGAAGATACGAATCCCGAAGGGACCCCTCCAGCCCCGACGGGGCCATTGTGAAAAGGACCCTGCCTGACGTCGGGCAGACAAGAACCAAATAGCAAATCACAGGCCGATTTCTTTTGCCTGCGATTTCGGGCCGAAATTTCTTTTGGAGGCTGTCCAAAAAGTACGGTTGGTCATTCATAGTTCGTCAGGAGATTCAAAATGTGAACGATTTTCGAAACTCAACCTGGTCGGGACGGCGTCCCGACCTACATTTTGGACAGCCTCATCTACGATCGCGAATGCTTCTTGACTGACAGGCTGTTTACGTATGTAGAATCTTTTCCTTGGAGTATCTGGGTCAAAAGCACAAGCAACGCAACCAAAACACGAATAGCGTACAGCATTTCTTGCTTCCCTCGGATCGGCTGACTATATTGGCCAGACATCATTATTCGCATGTCACTGCTCCTCGCCCTCGTCGTTCTGATCGTCTTTTTTCTGCTCTCGGCGGCTCTTGTTGTCCTCGTGGTGGGTCCTCTTATTCTCCTTCAGCCGATGCGTCGAACCAAGAAATGGTATGAGCAATTTACCTCTGTACTTGAGCCTCACGATGCCGGGATTCCCCAGGAAGACGTTACGCTTGAGACTTCCGAGGGGCACTTGCTCAGGGGATGGCTCGTCGCGCAGACCAAACGAAAGGCCAAGGGGACGGTTATCTATTTGCATGGCGTTGGGGACTGCAAGACGGCGGGAGTCCAGCTCTCACGCCTGCTATTCCGGCGCGGATTCAACGTCTTCCTCTACGATTCGCGGGCCCACGGGGAAAGCGGCGGCGCGTACTGTACGTACGGATATTACGAAAAGTACGATGTGAGCATTGCAATCAACTACCTGCTGAAACGAAGGGAAATCAGAGTCGGCAAGCTGGGCGTCTTCGGGACTTCCATGGGCGCCGCAGTGGCCGTCCAGGCCGCTGCCATCGATGACCGTATCAAAGCTGTCGTAGCCGAGGCCTGCTTTACGGATCTCCGGACCATCGCCGTCGATTACCAACGAAGGATCATCAAGCTTCCCTGGCATTTCCTTCGGAACGTGGCGCTCAGTCGTTCACAAACCATCGCCCGCTTCAAGGCGCACGAAGTCTCTCCCCTGCTGGACATCCAAAAACTCCGCATTCCGGTTCTTTTCATTCACGGCACCGAGGATCAACTCATCAATTATGAGTACTCAAAGAAGCTTTATCACCATGCCAACGAACCAAAAGAAATCGTTCTCGTCCCCGGCGCCAATCACACCGACGTGTGGGAAATTTCCGGATTCGCCTATGAACGCAAGGTCATTTCCTTTTTCACTCAGCATCTCCGCTAGTCTCTTCTGCGTTTTGCTTTTGCACGGATCGTTGCAGGCTCAGCCCGGAAGTTCGGCGGCGCCGTTTTCCCAGGATAGCGCGTATGCGTTTCTCGTGGTGCTGGCCGACGAGATCGGGCCCCGGCCCATGGGTTCTCCGAATGAACGCGCCGCCATGGAGTTTGCCCTCCGGAAATTCCGGGAATTCGGCCTCCACGAATCCTTTCTTCTTCCGATGAGGGAAACAGTGGCGTACGAGCTTGGAGGCAATGTGAATACGAACAGCGGCATTGCCGTCGGAGTTCTTCACGGGACTTCCAGCAGAACGATCGTGATCGGAGCTCATATTGATTCGGCAAGCCCCGATATTCCCGGGGCCAACGACGATGGCTCGGGCTCGGCCGTCGTGATTGAACTTGCTCGCATCCTCGCACAACGGAATAACGAATCAACGATCGTCTTTGCCCTCTTCGGCGGCGAGGAGCAAGGGTTAAGAGGCTCGCGTCACTTTGTGAAGCATTTCAACCGCATGGACAATGTCCTCCTCATGCTGCAGGTCGACATGGCCAACGGAAGCGACTGGATTCTTCCGCTCATCGATATCGCCACCCACAGCTCGCCCGAATGGCTTGTCAGGGCCTCGTACGAAGAACTCGAAAGATTCGGCCACGGCGGGATGCGCTTTCCGACTCATTTTTATTCCCTCATCAAATCGATGCCGACAGGAGGAATCGGATCGGATCACGAACCGTTCCTGGAACGGAATATCCCGGCCATCGATTTCACCACGGATGTGACGGACCCGATTCACACTCCACAGGATAACCTTGCCAACTTTAAACCGGCCGGTCTCAAGAGATCGGGAGACCTTGTGTACGGGCTTATCACGCGCTATGACGGCGGAGTTCCGGAGGAAACGGGAGGTCATTACTACCTTCTCCAGTTTGGATCGCTTCTCCTCTTTATCCCCATCCCCATTCTCTCCTTCCTCATTGTGATATCCTTAGGCGTCGCACTGATCGCTCTGCTGCAGTTGAGGAAACGACGAGTCCTCGAGGATCCGAAGGCAAGAATCCCCGGCCTCAAACTCTTCCTTCTCATGCTGATCATTCAGACGTTTGTATGGCTTTCCGAGAATCTTGTCGGTTTGATCAAAGGAGTGAGATTCGCCTGGGTTGCGGAGCCGCATGGTTATTTCCTCCTGGGATTCGTTGCCGGCATCGCGGGAATTTGGGTTTCGATGCAACTCGCCCCCTCTCTTCATATGTCCCGGAGTGCGTACCGCTACGCTCTGCGGAGCCTCATCTTTCTCGCAGTCTTCGTTCTCTTGTCTGTCATAGCGTCTGTCAAACTGGCATTGTATCCTGCTCTGGGCCTCCTCCTCGTATCCCTCGCCATTATCGCACGGCAACCGACACTCAGGTTGTTGTTCTGGCTTCTGTCCCCCTACTTCATGTTTCGCCTCGTTTTCTCCGAGGGCTTTCTTCTTCTCGCCCGTTCACTCATGAACGTTCCGGGAGAAGGTGTTGCTGGTCTGGTGACCCATCTGTTCTACGTTCTCTTTTTCTCCGTTTGGTCGTTTCCATTCCTGCTCGCCTTTGCCGCCCTTCGCGCCGACTCAGGATGGGACTTTGGATGGCTTAACGAGTTCAGGAAACCGATTGGCGGAATTATCACGGGAGGAGTTGCAGTTGTTCTTGTGTTCTATCTCTCAACACTCCCCTCTTACTCCGAGGAATGGAAGCAAACCATCACGGTGCGTCAGAATCTTGATCTTGATTCCAGGCTCTCCACCGTCGATGTCGTGAGCAGCGAGTTTCTGAGTGGGACGCGGATCCAAACCAGAGGAATCGATACTCTCATTACAGACCGGAGCCACCGTGTCCGCCTTCCGGGTGCGGAACTCAGCGATGGACATTCGTGGCTCGATGTTGAGCGCACCGTTGAAACTGTAAGGGATTCCAACACCACATTCTCCATCCTTCTCAAGATTCGTTTGGTCCAACGGCCGTACACGCTCGCCGTCACTTACCGCGGGGGAAAGGACACTCCGCAGGATGTTTCCACTCCCTTTGCATGGTCTCCGGGTCCCTCCAGCATTTCTCTGCGTTGGTATTCGTTCCCGGACAGCGTTCTTACCGTCCCCATTCAGCTTACGGTACTGGGAACAGATAGCGTAAA
>JACPLA010000066.1 GCA_016186715.1 Ignavibacteriales bacterium
CCAAGCCGAGCGCAGACAAAGCCTGGTTTAACACTTGAGGCTGTACAACAAGTCCTGTTGTCATTGCGAGCGTTTCTCAGCGAAGCAATCTTTCACGCGCGGAGGCTTTTGCAGGGTGGAGCGACCCCATCCCGGCCTTCCCCTTTGTCAGGGGAAGGAGTGAATTACACTGTAGTTTCTGAACTAGGATTTGTGAGATTATGTGACTTTTTCTTTCCCCTCACGAATTCACTGTGCCAGGTCCTCTGCAATTCAAATCCTCCATTTTCGATGATGAATGTTATCGGTCGGTTTGATAATCCGACCTATTGTTGTAGCTCGGATTGGCCTGCTCCGCCGAGGCGGGCAGTATTCGATATTGTTTTCCAACATCGAATGCAGAACACTGAATGATGAACTTATCGCGTCTCCCGTTTTCTGCTTTTTCAGGGCAGTCTCCGGACGACTTCTTTCATTACAGCCGTCATCCTCGGTTCAGCTTCCTTGGCAACGGCAATCACTTCCTCCAAGGAAACCGGTTTTAACGTATCGGGAAAACACTCGTCGGTGAGGATGGAAAAACCCAGCACCTTCATTCCCATATGAACCGCCACGATGTCTTCAGGGACGGTGGACATGCCAACGGCATCGGCACCAATAATACGCAAGAACCTGTATTCCGCCCCGGTTTCCAGGTTCGGTCCCTGCATGGCGACATAGACGCCTTTTTCCGTTTTAATCTTCAGATCCTGTGTGGCCTTTTCCGCCAAAGCGATCAATTCTCTGCTGTACGGTTCCGACATATCGGGGAACCTGGGTCCAAGCGACTCGTCATTGGGACCAATCAGGGGATTGTCTCCAAGCAGATTGATATGATCCGAAATGATCATCAGATCGCCTTTCCGGAACGACGGATTCAAAGCCCCGCCTGCATTCGAAATCAGAAGATTCCTGACTCCGAGAAACTTCATGACGCGGACGGGAAACGTAATTTGCCGGAGGGTATACGCCTCGTAGTAGTGAAACCGCCCCTGCATGGCGACAACCTGTTTCCCCGCCAGCGACCCAAAAATCAGCTTTCCGTGATGAGACTCGACGGTGGACACAGGAAAGTGGGGGATCGTTTCATAATCAATTGCCGCTTCCGTCTCGATTTCCTTTGCCAATCCGCCCAAGCCCGTCCCAAGAATGATTCCGATCGTTGGTCGTTGAATCATGACCTCAACGCTGCGCTGCCGGCAGTGTGAGGATTCAAAGACCTCTGTTTCTGCAACGTGTCACAATTTCTTCAGGATTTCGTCGATCGCGATTTCTTCTTTCCCTGTGCCGTGTGAGGGATCCGGCTTGACAACCTCTTCGTCGTCGATCTCAAGAGCGCGGAGCAGTTCGACTTCTGAAGAGAGGAGAACTTTGAGCCGGCTGATGATGCTTTCCTTACGCGCCTTGAGATGCGCAATCTCTTCTTTCGCGCGCGCAAAATCAAGCCGCGCCTTTTCAAGAATCTGCGTCGCCTTCATCTGCGCTTCCTGAATGATGAGGTCGGCTTCCTTGCGCGAATTCTCGATCGACTTCCCGCTCGTTTCCTGAGCCTGCATGAGGGTCTGCTGGAGGGTTTTTTCCATGTTCCGGTAATCTCGCAGCTGGACCTCAAGCTCAATGGCCTTGTCGTTCAGCTCCTTGTTTCTGCGGATCAGATCTTCCAGCTCGTTCGAAAGCATGTCGAGGAAGGTGTCTACTTCGACGGGATCGTAGCCGCGCATCACCTTCTTGAACTGCTGACGTTTGACTTCAAGCGGCGTAATCTTCATAACGCCTCCGGGAAAGTGAGATTCATATCGTTCTTTCTTTCTTTTTCCGTTCGCCGAATATTGCCGTGCCGATCCTGAGGATCGTTGCACCCTCTTCGATCGCAACCTCAAAATCGTGTGTCATACCCATGGACAGATGGGACATCGGTATTCCTTGATCCTCGATCCGGCGTTTCAAATCGGACAGCCGTCGGAACGAGGGGCGGGAGTCGTTTGGGTCATCCGAAAACGGGCCCATCGTCATGAGGCCATGGACTCGCACCCGATCAAGGCCTGCAATCTGTCTGACAAGCTCTTCTGTCCGATCAGGCAAAACCCCGTATTTCGTTGCCTCACCGGTGGTGTGAACTTCAACAAGAACATCGACCGTTCGGGTTGCTTTCTCCGCCCGTTTCTGAATCTCCTGTGCCAGACGGAAGTTATCCACAGAATGAATCAAATGAACATAGCCCGCGATGTACTTGACCTTGTTCGTTTGGAGATGACCGACAAAATGCCACCGGGGATCGTGTCCGAGTTTCGATCTCTTTTCTTCAAGTTCCTGGACATAGTTTTCGCCAAAATCCCGGAACCCCGCATCCATCGCCTCTCTAATCCGCTCCACAGCGAAGGTCTTCGAGACGGCCACGATACAGATCTCGTCACGCTCTCTGCCGGCTCTCTCGCAGGCCCGACGAATCCGATCTTCGAGAATTTCTCTGTTCTGGGCGATCATCCTCACTCGGCGGACAGCCAATATACCCCGAGATTCGCCCAAATGCAACGGTCCGGTTCCCCACCGTTTTTCTATTAAAGACAGTTATTGCATCCTTTTCAATCATTACTTGACATCGATTCCTTTTTTCCTTTTATTCCAACCGGATAGGATGTGCTGAAAGTTCTCTCAGAGTTCAGGAATGTGAATGCCAGCTTTCGATCATTTCGATGACGACGAGCAGGTTCCGAGGCCGCGCCGGCGCTCGGATGACGACGTGCAAAGGTTTCGGGAGCAGCTGAAGAACGGGGAAAAGGACCTTAACAGTTCCGAGGCGCTCGAAGAGATTATCCAATTCTACTTCGAACATGAACAGTTCGAAGAGGCCCTTCCTTTTGTCGAACGACTCCTTTCGTTTGAACCCTACAATGCAGACGCCTGGCAGCGGAAAGGGATGATTCTGAACAACCTCGTTTCCTACGACGAGGCCCTTTCCTGCTACGATCATGCCTTGAGTCTGAACCCCGCTGACGCAGAAATCCATGTCAATCGGGGGATCACGCTTGACAATCTAAACCGGGTGGACGAGGCAATGGAATGCTTTGAACAAGCTCTCGTGCTGGAACCTTCCAACGAAGAAGCGCTTTTCCACAAAGGGATCACTCTGGAGAAACAAGACCGGTTCAACGAGGCTCTCATCGTATTTCGTGTCATCCTTGCCAGGAACCCTGACAACCAAGAGGCGTGGTATGAGCTTGGTTACTGTTACGACTTCCTCGATCGGATGGAGGAATCGATCCGGTGTTATGACGAGCATCTTGGCCGGGATCCCTTCAATTTCAATGCTTGGTACAACCGGGGAATCGTTCTCAACCGTCTGGGCCGTTATCCGCAAGCAATCGAGAGTTATCAGATGGCTCTGGCCATCAAGGAGGACTTCCCTGCAGCTCTGTACAACATGGGGAATGCCTGTGCAAATTTAGGCCGGTTCTACGATGCCATTGAGGCGTACAAGAGAACATTGGGCCTTGAACCCGAGGATGTTCCGGCATGGCATAACCTCGGGAATGCCTACGAGGAACTCGGGATGTATCGTGAAGCCATCGAGAGTTTTTCCACCGCCCTCGAGCATGACGATCAGCATTACGAGTCGTATTTCGGGAGGGGGTCGAGTTACGATGCGCTGGAGCTACCGAAAAAGGCTCTGGTCGATTACAAGAAAGCGATCGCAATCTTCTCGGAATATCCTGAACTCTGGTATGCCCGAGCCGATGCGGAATACAATCTCGGCCGTTACCAGGATTGCCTCCTCAGCTACCGGATGGTTTTGAAGCTCGATCCGGAGAACTTCGAGGCATGGTATGATTACGGCGATACGCAGCAGGAATTGGGGAATTCGGAGGAAGCGGTCCGGGCACTGGACGAATGCTTGAGGCTTGCCCCTCAATTCGCTCCTGCCCACTACAGTAAAGCAAAGGCGTTCCTGATGCGGGGTCAGAGGGCTGATGCAATCACGGAGCTCGCAACGGCGTTCGACCTGAGTCCCGAGCTACAGAGCAGTTTTTGCCTGGAGTTCCCCTCGTTGAGCTCTTCCCGGGGATTCGCCAACCTGGTGAAGAAATAGTTTTTTTCTTCCCAATTTTTCTATTTTCAGTTACAGAAACGCCGAGCCGGTCCTGGTTCTTCCTCGTTGATGACGCGCTACGCCATACTCGGACATCCGATTTCCCATTCACTCTCACCGCTGATACACAACACCGCCTTTGAACTCCTGGGTCTGGATTGCCGCTATGAGACCGTCGATGTCGAACCTGACGACCTGAAAGAAAAAATTGCGGAGCTCGCTTTGGGAGAGTACGGCGGATTTAACGTCACAATTCCGCACAAGGAGACCATCCTTCCTTTTTTGGGTAAGTTAGAGAAGGAAGCAAAGACCCTGGGGGCTGTGAATACGGTGGTGAGGAGGGATACGACGTGGACCGGCTACAACACCGACGTTTACGGCTTCCGAAGTTGCATCGAAGGCTACAAAGACCGCATGAGAGGAACGGAAGTCCTGGTGCTTGGAGCAGGAGGCGCTGCCCGGGCCGTGGTATATGCACTCCTCGGGACGGTTCAGCCCAAAGGGACGACGATCTTGAACCGGACAGTGGATCGTGCCGAGGATCTTGCAGCCGTCTTCGGAACGATGACCGGCCCGGGGTGTCTGCGAGCTGAGGCGTTATTCCAGGAGGATCTTCAAAGTCTGGTTGACAGGAGCGGAACGATCATCAATGCCACCTCCGTCGGTATGAAACCGTACACCGATGCCTCACCGCTGGAGGAGATCAAGTTCGGAAAGCATCACCTTGTGATTGACTTGATTTACACGCCCGGTGAGACTACATTGATGAAAGCTGCCCGTACCGCAGGGGCGACAGCGGTCGGCGGATTCGGAATGCTGCTCCATCAGGCGGCCAAATCGTTCTCGCTCTGGACGGGAAAAGAGATGCCGCTGGAGACTGTTCGTCAGAAGGTGGAGGAAGCCTTGAAAGGACAATCATAGCAGACCACAGTGCCCCTTTCTTCTCCATTCTTTCTTCTTCATTGCTCATTGTCCATTGTTCATTGTTATAACTCACGACTTCTGACTTCTGACCTCTGACTTCTGACCTCTGACATGCTCTCACGCGAACTCCAATCCAAATACTCTCATCTTCAATCCATCATTTCCAGCCTGGGCTCCGTTACCATCGGCTTTTCGGGTGGGATCGACAGCACGCTGCTCATTCGCGTTGCAACGGATCTGCTGGGAGAGAACGCACTCGCCGTGATCGGAAGATCGGAGACCTATCCGACGAGGGAATTCGAGGAGGCGATACGGTTGGCAGAGGCCTTCGGCTCGAGATACCGAATCGTCGCAACGGAAGAAACTGACAATTTGAAGTTCCGCGAGAACCCTCCGGACCGTTGTTATTTTTGCAAGACCGAGCTGTTCGGCAAATTGAACGGCATCGCGGAAGAAGAGGGAATTCGTTGGATCGCCGACGGCACGATTGTGGATGATTTGGGAGATTTTCGTCCGGGCATGAGGGCAAAGGCGGAACATCATGTGAGATCTCCGCTTCTGGAAGCGGGGTTTTCGAAAAACGATGTTCGTGAAGTGGCGAAAGATCTCGGGATCCCGACGTGGGACAAACCGTCGTTCGCGTGTCTTTCATCCCGTTTCCCCTACGGGTTCGGTATTACGAAGGAGAATCTTATGAAGGTCGACAAGGCAGAGACTTTGATGCGGGATCTCGGATTCCGGTTTTTCAGGGTGCGCCATCATGACGATAGAACGGCGCGTTTGGAAGTTGGCGCGGAGGAGTTTGAGCGGCTGTTTGAACGTGCAACCCGCGAGCAAATCGTCAGCGGACTTAAGAGCCTGGGGTACATTTATGTGACTCTTGATTTGCAGGGATACCGGACGGGTTCAATGAACGAGGTGCTTTCCGACACAGAGAAAGAGTCGTTTAGAAGAGAAAGCGGTTGACGACGATTTCCCGGTTTGCCCTAGTTCAGACCAATTCTCCTTTGCGCTTCAATGTTTTGCCAGTCCTGAACCGGCAGGGGTTCATTGCCTTTCTGTCAAATCCGATTAACAGACCAAAAACCATCAAAACTGCCTACTGTTCTGAACACACTGGGAGATCATATCCGGAAGCGGAGAATCGAATTTGAGATCACCCAAGGCCAAACGGGTCCTTCTTGCAGGAAGGGAAAGACATGGCAAGAATCAGTGGAAGAATCTTTACCACCTGCAGAATTGTGTGTTTCATGAGTTCACTCTCCTTTATTTGAAAAGAATGACTTTTTTGTTTATCTCAGCAACATCAATTTCTTCGTTTCCGAAAATGTCTTCCTGGTATCGGACGAAATATCCCGTGCAATTATTCGGTAGAAATACACTCCGCTGGCAACCTGAGAGCCGAGATCGTTCTTTCCATTCCAAATGTGCGCATATCGGCCCGCATCCTGCTCCTCGTTTACCAATGTGGCGACACGCTGCCCGATGATGTTGTACAGGTGAACCTCTACTTTGCTTCGCTGCGGAAGTTCGTAGCGTATCGTCGTGCTCGGGTTGAAGGGGTTGGGATAGTTCTGGCTGAGTGAAAATGTGAGAGGAAGATCAGGATTTTCCGCAACTCCGACGACAGGCCCGCGCAGCAGCGGGGCAGCGAGGAACCCGCTTTCCACGAGGCTGTTCGCGGCCATGGAGCGCCCGACAAACGCTTGACCGAGATCCGAGGCGACCTGTGTGTTCGCGGCAGTTGATGTGCCAAACCCACTGCTCAGGGTCTGCCACGGGATTGCGCTATTTTGTGCAAAGGCAGATGCACAACAGAGGATCGCCACCGTCGTAAACGTCGCATGTATTTTCATATTTTTCATTGCTCCTTCCCAATTAGCGTAGAGCCAGAATGTCTCTACGTAAACCCGTAGGCTCCAGTCTAAAATCTACTCTGTTTCGTTTCTAAACGCTCGATTTGACGGTATCGCCGTCTCCTTTGATAAGCCGAAGACCTCAGGGTGCATATACCGCCCGCGATCATCGCCTTGCTTCGCCTCCTCGACAGGGATGCGATTTTTTTCGGAAAAGGCATCTTTGCGGATGCCGGTTATTTGCGACGA
>JACPLA010000013.1 GCA_016186715.1 Ignavibacteriales bacterium
GGGGCGCGGCCGATTCGACGGCTGTAGAAAAAGCTCGGGTCGCTCCAGTTGAGGTCGATATACGAAGCTGCCCCTCCGCGGCCAAACGCGAGGATGTTCGACCCCTCGATAAAGAAGGGGCGCTTCTCAGCGAAGAAGGTCTCGTAGGCGGTGAGATTTACCACGGCCGGATCCACCTCAACCTGGGCAAAGTCCGGATTCACCGAGACATCAAGCGTAAAGTCACCGCTGAGCCCGATCTTCGCGTCCGCTCCGGCACCTCCGAGGTAGTCGCGCCCAAAGGCGAATGGGTCGTTTCTCCCCTGGTTGAACGATGCAACCGGCGGGGATTGCAGGAACTTGCGAGTAAAGGCGACGTAAGGGCGGAGTTCGATCCGGGGCGGAGGTTGGATGCCATCGATCCCGGTGAGCGGAAGCCAGTGGGACACGCGAATGTCGTCATTGCGAGGATGGAGGACGAGGAATAACTCCTCGTTCTTTCGATGAATACGGCGATACACATCCACAGCCCAGACATACCTGTCCCGGGCAGGAAATCTCAGCTGGGAGTACGGAATCCGGAATTCGGCGGTCCATCCCAGGCTGTCGCGATGGACGGCGACATCCCAAACCGGGTCGTACGAGTCGTCAGTCTTGTTGTCGTCATAAAAAACACCGTCGCCGATGGACCCGCTGGGGTTCGTGCCGAAATAATACCCCGTATTGCGGTCGAACTTTGGGTCAAGGCCGATGTAGATGAAATCCGATTCAAAATCCTCGTCGCGGCGAACCAACCGCTCCACAATGGAATCCGGTGCTTGATCATACATGCGCACGGCCACATACAAGGCATGCTGGTCGTAGGCAAACCAGACCTCGGTTTCCTCAGTGGGGGGGGCTCCCTCGAAAGGTTCGCGCTGAATGAATCCGCGTTCTCCCGGCCGGTCCCATTCAGACTCTGTCAATCGCCCGTCAACGGAGATTGGCGATTGTACCGGCAGGACCTTGAGAACTCGTTGCTGTGCAAGCCCGTGGGTTGAAAAATCGAAGAGGAGAATCAGAACACCGACAGCTTTGATTGTCAGCGGCTGAATGGAGAGACACGCTGCACGAACTGTCATAACAAGAAATTCCAATGTTCGCAGAAATATGTTGATCGGCCTCTCGAAATGCAAGAATTTTTCCCAAAAATCCAAATATCCCCGCCGCGTTCAACTTGCCTTGAACCCCTTTTTTGCCTATTTTGCCACGGCATTTTTCGAATCACGGCGCGGTTTTCCCACGCCTCTGTTCCCTTACACTCTATGCATGTCAGCGCTCGGAACATAACATTTGGATACGACCGCGTTCCGGTCCTCAATGACGTTTCGTTCGATGTTAGTCCGGGCGATTTCCTGAGCATCGCCGGTCCGAACGGATGTGGAAAGAGTACCCTGCTTCGGCTGATCGCCGGTATCCTCAAGCCTCAGGGGGGAACCCTCTCTCTGAATCATCAGCCCTCTTCCGCTTTTACTCGACGCGAGCTCGCGCGCGCCATCGGATATGTCCCCCAAGACGCTCAATGGCTTTTTCCGTTCACCGTGATGGAGGCGGTTTTGATGGGGCGAACCCCGTCAATCGGACGGTGGGGGTTCGAACGACAGCAGGATATCGATCTGTGTCACGAGGCGCTGGCATTGACGGACATTACCCATCTTGCGGCAAAACCCGTCACGGCGATCTCTGGAGGGGAGAGGCAGCGGGTTTTGATTGCCCGTGCATTTGCACAGCAACCGACCGTCCTTCTTCTGGACGAGCCAAACGCCCATTTGGATCTTTCCCATCAGCTTGACATTTTCCAGATTCTGCATCGCCAGCACCGGGAACGGAAACTTACGGTTTTGTGTGTTTCACACGATCTGAATCTTGCCGCTGCGTTCAGCACGCGCGTTCTGATGCTGATGGAATCCGTCCCGGGGCTTGGAAACACGATTGTTGCCCAGGGTGCGCCGGAAGAAGTACTGACCGAAGAGATGGTGCAACGCGTCTTCCGGACCACAGTTCTTGTCGATCGTCATCCCCTGACCGCGCGCCCGAGGATTTCGCTCGATCCGGCCTCGCCCGTTCACCGCTAAGGAATGACGCATGAAAATCTTCGATGAGGTCGATCGGAAAGACCATGAGCAGGTTATCTTCTGTAACGACAAGAGGGTCGGCCTCAAAGCGATTATTGCCATTCACAACACATCTCTGGGACCGGCGCTGGGGGGGTGCAGGATGTGGACGTACGCCGGAGATGAAGAAGCGCTGCGGGATGTCCTGCGCCTTTCCCGCGGGATGACGTACAAAGCGGCGATCGCCGGTCTGAATCTTGGGGGCGGGAAGGCGGTGATCGTCGGTGATCCGAACAGGGAAAAGACAGAGGCGCTTTTCCGGACCTACGGACGATTTGTTGAAGGCTTGGGCGGAAGGTACATCACGGCCGAGGATGTTGGAACGACCGTGCGGGAGATGGAATGGGTTCGGATGGAGACGAAGTATGTTACGGGAATTTCCCGCGCCATTGGAGGCAGCGGCGATCCGTCGCCGGTGACCGCGTTAGGTGTCTTTGTGGGAATGAAAGCTTGTGCAAGAGAAGTCTTCGGGAACGATTCTCTCAGGGGGAAGAAAATTCTCGTCCAGGGAGCGGGGAACGTTGCGTCGCATTTGTGCGGTCACCTGAAAAAAGAAGGGGCCCGGATTTATGTCACGGACATCTATGAGCACAAGGCAAAGAAGGTGGCCAAGGCCGTCAAGGCGGCCTTTGTCATGCCTGAGAAGATCTACGGCATTCCCGCGGACATCTTTGCTCCGTGTGCATTGGGAGGGATCCTGAACAACGATACCATCCCCAAACTCAAGGTCAAAATCGTGGCGGGGGGTGCGAACAACCAGTTGCTCGACGAAAATACCCACATGCAGATGTTGATTGACCGGAAAATTCTGTACGCGCCCGACTACGCTATTAACGCCGGCGGGCTCATCAATGTGGCAAACGAGCTGGAGGGATACCGTGAAGAAAGGGCTCTGAAGCAGGCCGAGGGGATTTATGATATTCTCCGGGCCGTTTTCGCTCTGGCCAGAACCGAGAAGATTTCGACCTCCCAGGCAGCAAACAGACTTGTGGAGGAAAGAATTGGCAAGATTTCGGGCATCAAACAAATCTATGCCGGCAGATCGGAATTCGCAGGCAGACTGGGAGAGCGGACTCAAGGCGGCAGATGATTCCTCTGTCGAAGGGAAACAACCATGGTTTCGAAGCGTCGCGTCGTTCGGGAAAAGGTACTTCAAACGCTCTATGCGCATGAGATCTCACGCGATCCAATCGATGGAGTGATCGATCAGGTTCTGATTGATTTGAAAAAGGATCAGGCGACCTTTGATTTTGCGCGCCGTCTGGTTCTGAAGGTTGTGGAGGCAGGCGCGGAGCTCGACGGAATCATCAGGAAAAGAGTTGCCAACTGGGAATTTAGCCGGCTCGCCGTGATCGATCGCGTGATCCTCCGCATGTGCATCTGTGAGTTGTTGTACTTCGAGGATATCCCCCCAAAGGTCTCCATCAACGAAGCCATCGAAATCGCACGACGCTACAGTACGGAAAAAAGCGACAAGTTCGTGAATGGCGTTCTCGATTCCGTTCTGGACGATCTGAAAGCGAATGGGAAGCTTCATAAGTCCGGACGCGGGCTTGTGGAAACACCGACACGCCGTCACCCTGACTCCTGACGCCCGCATGGTTCCTTTCGTTAAACCGGGTTTCCTTGAACGCATCGGTTTACACCGCCCCGAACTTCGTGCATGGGCGCTGTATGACTGGGCGAATTCCGCCTTTGTCCTGCTTGTCATCACTGCAGTATTCCCCATCTATTATCAGACTGTTGCCGCTGCACCCCTGGATCCCAATCATGCCACAGAGATCTTTGCGAGAGTTACGGGAGTTACGCTTGCTATCGTTGCCATAGCTTCCCCGGTGATGGGAGCGTTTGCCGATACCCTTGGGATCCGAAAACTTCTTCTGGGCGTGTTCCTGGGTCTCGGAGTGATTTCGACCGGAAGTATGTTTTTCATCCACAAAGGCGACTGGACGCTTGCATTAATTCTCTTTGCTGCTGGAAATTTCTCCATTGCGGCCACATTTGTATTTTACGATGCCCTCCTGCCACACATCGCAAGCCGCGAAGAGATGGACAAAGTATCAACTGCCGGCTATGCGATCGGATATCTTGGGAGTGGTCTGCTCCTTATAGTCACTCTTGCAGTTATTCAAATGCCCGACGTGGTCGGGTTTCCCGATGCGGGCGCCGCGACAAGGGCGAGTTTTATTGTGGTTGCCGTTTGGTGGGGAATATTCTCCGTACCGTTATTCACGCGCATTAAAGAACCGGCGAGACTGGCCGTTTCTCCGTCTGTCCGGGAGACGACTCGACATACAGTCATGAATCTCCTGCAAACCTTCAGGGAACTTCGGACGAAGTACAAACAGGCATTAAGAATGCTTGTTGCTCTTTTTGTTTACAACGATGGGATTGGGACTATCATCAGGATGGCGACAATATTCGCGGCCTCCATAGAACTTCCTCAACAAGACATCATCATGGCTGTGATTCTTGTGCAGTTTGTGGGAATTCCGGCCACGTTCTTGTTCGGATGGCTTGCAGGCAAAATTGGCACAAAGAATTCAATTCTCCTGGGCCTGGGGATCTACTGCGTCATTACGCTGGTGGGATACGTCATGACATCCGCTCTCGAGTTCTATGTACTTGCCATTCTTGTGGGGCTCGTCCAGGGTGGTACGCAGGCGTTGAGCCGATCGCTTTTTGCGGGCATGATTCCGAGGCACAAATCGACGGAATTCTTTGGTTTCTTCTCCGTATTTGAGAAGTTTGCCGGTATTTTCGGTCCGCTCATTTTCAGCATGATGATTCTGATGACGGGGTCAACGAGGGATGCAGTGCTGTCCATTGCCCTCTTCTTTGTCGTTGGAGGGATTCTCCTCACGAAGGTTCGCATCGAAGAAGGACAGGAAGCCGCTCGCGTTGCCGAAGAAGAATTTTCCAGGAGACTTGAGGCTTCGGCCGCGCGTGAGGGATATGCCTGATTTGCGCTCGTTGCATTTCCATGCTCTTCTTTCTACATTCGGTTCGTTTCTCGTGACGTTTCCCACTCAGGAGCCTTCTTTGCGAAGAGCCGCCGCGATTCTTCTGGGTTCCGTTCTACTGGTCCCCGCCGGCACTTCTGTCGGTCGGAATTCTCCTTCTTGCCGGATTTCTCCTGTTGCAGCGAGTTCAAGATCCCGCCCGTTCTTTTCCCCCAAAAAGCTAAATTTTGCGGGGACGAACGGCACAGAAATATCTTGACAAATCTGCTTTCTTTTTCAATATTCCCTTGAACCTTCTGCCTCGACGAAGTCCCCCCGAGGCGCAATGTCTGCTGCTCTCTTCAATATTGTTCTTTCATCCCCTCGCAACCGGGTTCAGTTGTCGGAGTTCCTATGAAAACGTTGATGCGACCTTTCCTTCTTTCTGCCCTCGTGTGTCTTTTCGGAACCGCTCTCATGGCCCAGACCGGGAAGGTCAGCGGAACAGTTGTCGATGACCAAACCGGGGAGGCCCTTATTTCGGCCAACGTCATTGTTGAAGGGACAACGCTTGGGGCTGCCACAAACCTTGAAGGATTTTTTGTCATCCTCAATGTCCCCCCCGGAACCTACAGTGTCCGTGCTTCGATGATTGGCTATACCCCGGTAACAACCGTCAACGTCCGGGCAGCCATTGATCAAACCACCGAGCTCGCGTTTCGATTAAGGGAAACAGCTTTGCAGACCGAGGAGGTGGTGGTCGTGGCCTCACGACCGATTGTGGAGCGGGGAGTTTCCTCAAGCCGGGCTAACATCACTGCCCGCGAAGTTGAAAACCTGCCGATCTCTCAAGTGTCGTCGGTGATCGGACTTCAGGCCGGCGTTCAGGGCCTGACGATCCGTGGTGGAGAATCCGACCAGACAGCGTTCATTGTCAACGGACTCACTTTGCGCGACGAACGGGATAACACTCCGTACACGGCGATCAGTTTGCTTTCGGTTCAGGATATTCAGATCCAGACCGGGGGATTCAACGCCGAATACGGGAATGTGCGGTCCGGCGTCGTCAACGTCATCACCAAGGAAGGGGATCTCCGGAAATACAACGTCGGGGTTTTTGTTCGGTACAGTCTGCCGTCGAGAAAGTACTTTGGCATAGCACCGAACCACCCGGATTCGTACTGGATTCGGCCATTTGTCGATGATGCCGTGGCGTGGAGCGGTACAAAGAGCGGTGCCTGGGATGAATGGACTCAGCGGCAGTTCAAAGAATTTGAAGGGTGGAATTCGATTTCCCAGAAGTTGCTCGCCGACAACGATCCAACCAACGACCTCTCGCCGCAGGCGGCGCAGCAGGTGTTTCTCTGGCAGCATCGAAAGTCGTTCGATATCAAAAAGCCGGACTATGATCTGGACATTGGCTTCGGCGGACCGGTGCCGGGCGGTGAGGTTCTCGGGAAGCTCCGCTTCTACGCTTCGGGACGCTGGACCTCGAATCAATTTGTCGTTCCACTGTCCCGCGACGGGTCAACAGACTACAATGCAAACCTGAAGCTGACATCGGACATCGACCAGGGCATGAAGCTTATGGTTGAAGGGTTGTTTGGCAGAAATGAATCCGTCGATCGGAATCAGACCGGGGTGTACGGCAGCTTCACCAGCCCGCAGCGTGTTGCACTCGCTATGGACCGTGTCAGCTTCATCGATACGCGACTCTTCACGACAGACTACTGGGCCCCGAACAGTGTCGAGCGGAACATGGTGGGCGCCAAGTTCACTCACGTGTTGAATCCTTCAACGTTCTATGAAGTAAGTTTCAACCGATTTGCCTCCTCTTACGGCACGAGTCCCGGACGCTGGAGAGACACGACGCGGGCGTATAAGTTCGGGAATAACTATTTTCTCGATGAAGCTCCCTTTGGCTTTTTCCCCAGTCCTGGAGATTATTCCACGACGGGGATCGACGGCATGAGGATGGCAATTGGCATGAGCAACGCTCGCGATACCAGCAAGGTTGCGTCCTACACCTTCCGGTTTGACTTCTCGAGCCAGCTGGATCGTTTCAATGAAATGAAAGCGGGTCTTGAGTTTGTCCAAACCGATAACGCCGTGAATTACGGATCATTTGACCTTGTGCTTCAATCCGGCCGCTCTACTTCTGTTTGGCATACCTTCCCAAAGCGGTTTTCGGCCTATGTGCAGGATAAGTTGGAATTCGAAGGAATGGTTGCAAACGTGGGCCTCAGATTCGAGTTGTCTCACGCCGGGGGAGAATGGTTCGTCTACGATCCGTTCTATCGGTATTTCCAGGGGTCTGCATCGTTAGGCATAGACACGTTGTTGGAGAAGGAGCCTACGAAAGTGGTCACGGCATTCAGCCCCAGACTCGGAGTCGCATTCCCCGTTTCGGAAGATGCAAAGCTCTTTTTCAATTACGGTCATTTTCGCTCAATTCCGACACCGGAGAACCTGTTCTTGGTGAGGAGAGAAACGGCAACACAGAGCATCATCCGTCTCGCCGACCCAAACCTTCCGCTGCAAAGAACCGTGGCGTACGAGCTTGGATACGAGCACAATCTCTTCGATATGTTCTTGCTCAGGGGGGCGGGTTATTATAAGAATATTTCCGACCAGTCCCGGATCGTCAGTTATGTCGGTTATTATTCGACCTACAGTGTCACGACAAACAATTCCTACGAAGACATCCGGGGATTTGAATTTACGCTGACCAAGAACCGGGGGACCTGGGTCCAGGGTTTTGTGAACTATACCTACATGGTGAGTACGTCCGGGGCGTTCGGTCGGGCCACCTACTATGAAAACCCCGTTGAACAGAAGAACGATCTTAGGACGAACCCGCAGCAGTTCAAACCAATTCCGCGGCCTTACGGGAGGGCAAATGTGGATTTCTTCACACCGACAGACTTCGGTCCGGAATTCGCGGGGTTCTATCCAGTGGGAGATTTCAGGATCAATTTTCTGGCCGCATGGACCAGCGGTTTTCACTTTACCTGGGTAGGCGGAGGTTCGTTCCCCGGAATTTCCAATAATATCCGATGGAAGGACAGATACTCCTTCGATATGAGGATCAGCAAATCGTTTGCGGTTGGTCCAGTGAATATCCAGTTGTTCATGGATATCGACAATGTGCTCAACCTGAAACAAATGACAACCTTTGATATCACTCCTTTGACGGGTAGGCCCCTGAGTTTTGTGGATGCACAGGATTATGAGAATTACATGAAATCCCTCCACCTGCCGTCTGAATTCGAGAGGTTCGGGTATGGCAACATTGCAGGGAACGATCAGCCGGGCGACTACCGCAAATCCGGAGTACCCTTCCAGCCCATCGTTCATACGCAGAGTCTCGCTTCCATTTCCAACCCGAGCACAACTCCGTTCTATTATGAGGCAAGTTCCGGCGGATATTACCAGTGGACGGGGGGCCAGTGGCAAGCCGTCGACCAGGGGAAACTTGCTCAGGTCCTGGAAGACAAAGCGTATATTGACATGCCGAATCAGCCGTGGTTCACGTTCCTGAATCCGCGCGACATCTATTTCGGCATAAGATTTTCTGTTGATTTGTAGTGTCCGGATTCGGGAATACCTTGGTTGGGTCTGACACCCAAAGCTTTTTTTCGAGGAGACAATGATTACCGATCGTCAAATTTTGCTCCGTTTGCTTGCCGTATCGCTTGCGTTTTGCCTGAATCACGAGACGTTGTTTGCCCAGGGTGTGACAAAATGGATTCAGGTGGGTTCCATGCACAACTGGTATTCAGAAAAGGGGTGGGAGATTGAAGAAGGGAATATCCTGGTTCAGCAATACGGCTTGAGGTGGCCCGCCCAGTATCAGTATCAGGACATGCAAGCGGCGAAAGGATTTTGGATCGGCACCACAAACTTCACCGATGAACGCAATATCACCTATCCACACAAAGTGGTGCACGTCGGCCCGCGGGTAAACGGCGACGGAGAATTTTTCCCGCTTCAGTTCGATTTGTACGCGAAATTTGAGCGTCCCCGTGTGCTTGTCGATGGCGATCCTTCCTTTGCAGCCCTGGAGGAGCTTACAGGTGTTTCCGACACGCTCAAAGCCGACCGTCTGCTGGTGACGAAGGTCAATACGGCTGTCGGGATTACGATGGAGCGGAAAATCTACGCCTTCAGCCAGCAGTATCATGACAATTATCATATTTTTGACATCACGTTCACAAACACCGGGAACACAGATGCCGATCCCGAGATTGAGTTGGCCGGGAAGACGCTGACGGATGTGTATTTCTATTGGCAATTCCGCTACTCGGTCCTGCGTGAAGTTCGGTACATGGTAAACAACTCCTCCGGCTGGGGCATCAATACGATGAATGATGCCCGGGGACCATGGTACCCCGATGCGCCGACCGATTTGAGGACGCAGTTTAGCTGGCACGGGTATCACCAGGATGCCAACAGACCCCCCTCGGGGAGTTCGCCAAACGCGGCGTCCTTTGACAACATCGGCGCACCGATCTGGAATCCAGGTCTCTCGGCGGGATTTATTTCAACCGAAGACACCACTTGGAGATTGGGAGCTGCACAGTTTGTCGGCAATGTCCATCTCCACGCAGACACGTCTCCGACCGACAGAAACGACGATCCGAGTCAGCCGTCAACTACGAATTACATCGGTTCCGACGAACCGCGCACCCGGAACAACAGCCAGTTCAATACTTCCACCATGACCGATGAGTATCAGCGGCTGATGAGTGCGGGTCATGAAGATCGGCATGCGTGGCTCGTGATGCCGTCGGGCAATTTCACCCAGCAAAACGTCATGGCAAATATCGGTGTGGGCGCGCCCGGAGGCTGGTCCTCATGCAACGGCTACGGTCCTTACACACTGGGGCCCGGTGAGAGCATCAGGATTGTCTTTGCCGAAGGGGCCGACGGGCTGACACGGGAGGAAGCAATCCGCATCGGACGGCAATACAGGGATGGGGCAATAACAACCGAGGCAAAGAACGATTCTGTCTTTCTGGGGCGGGATCGTCTGTTTGAGACGTTCCGAAGGGCGGTGGCAAATTTTGCTTCCGGTTATGATATTCCACAACCGCCCTTCCCGCCTTCTATGTTTGAAGCCGCGGGAGGTGGAAACAGGATCACGCTCAGCTGGCAGCCGAATGCGCAGGAAAGCGCAAACGGGTTTCTGGGTTATCGCCTCTACCGGGCAACGGGAAAGGTCGACAGCACGTATCATCTGATTTTTCAGGCCGGGGGAACTGCTCCGACAGACCCTGCGGTTGGGTATTCTCCCTCCGTGGCCTACTCGTTTGACGACATTACGGCGACCCGTGGAGTGGACTACTACTACTATGTCTCAGCATTCGGGGATCCTGCCGCCAATACCGGAGCGGGGATGACTCCGGCAGGATCGCTTGAAAGCAGCCGGTTCTACACCCAGACGTACAATCCCACGAATCTGAAACGCCCCCCGGGGACCACTATGAGTGAAATTCGGATCGTTCCAAATCCGTTTATCATTTCCTCTTCGGCCAATGTTTTGAGGTTCCCCGATCAGCCCGATCGGATCGCCTTCTTCAATATTCCCGGGAACTGCCTGATCAAGATCTACACCGAGCTCGGCGAACTGATCAAAGAGATCGATCACACGAACGGGACCGGGGATGAATATTGGAATTCCATCACCTCATCCGATCAGGTTGTTGTCAGTGGTGTGTATATTGTCGTGTTCGAGAACAAGGACACAGGCGAGCGAACCATCAAGAAACTCGTTATCATTCGTTAGGACAGTGGATTGTTTATGAATCAGAGAAGACTCGTCACCTGGCTTGTGCTTGGCTCCGTCAGCCTTGCGGTGTTGGCGAATGCCCAGCCGGGAAACAAGAAGCTGGCGCAAACAGGCATGAAATTTCTGAATGTTGGCATGGGTGCTAGACAGGCAGGGATGGCGGATGCATTTACGGCCGCCGAAGGGAACGCCCTTTCAATGTTTTATAATACCGCGGGCATGGCACGCCTAACCTCGTTTGCAGAAGTGGCGCTCGGCCATGTCCAATGGATTGCCGACATCAAGCATTTCTACGGAGCGGTTGCTCTCAGTCCGTTTGACGGAGACTATGGCGTGGTGGGGTTTACCGTGCAAACGGTCGACTACGGCGAGGTTGAGGCTACCATCCGGGCAAACAATGCTCAGGGGTACCTCGACGTCGGAACGTTTAAGCCGAATGCCTACGCGTTTGGCATTGGCTACGCGCGTGCCCTCTCCGATAAGTTCTCGGTCGGCGGAAATGTCAAGTTTGTCTACCAGAATCTCGGATCGGGAATCGTCGGCGTGACCTATTCACAGGGTTCCGATGGTCAGGATTCTCTCTATACGCCGACCCGGGAGATCAAAAGCACACTCGACGTTCCGGCGTTTGATTTCGGGATGCTGTACAGAACGGGACTCGAGAGTCTGACGCTGGGAGTCTCGATCAGGAACTTTGCCCGGGAAGTTTCCTATATCCAGGAAAGCTTCCAGCTCCCTCTGATTTTCAAGATCGGGGTGTCGATGAACGTCCTCGATGTGTTTGCCATGGATCCGGCAAGCCATTCTCTGATGCTTGCCGTGGACGCCGAGCATCCTCGTGATTATCCGGAACAGATCAAAGTGGGTGCGGAATATGTTTTTTCCCAGACACTTTCATTGCGTTTCGGCTATGTGAGTCCGGCTGACGAGCATGGCGTGTCGTTTGGAGTCGGATTGCAGCAGTCATTGGTTGGAACGCATCTGAAGGTCGACTATGCCTACACGCCGTTTGGGATTTTCTCATCTGTCCAGAGATTGTCGCTCAATTTTTCACTTTAGAACAGACGAACGAAGCAGGTATTTCATCATGGGTGTCTTACGACAACGAATTCTTCTGGCAGCGATGACGGCAAGTATGTTGATGGTATCGAGTTGCGTTGACGAGAAAGAAGGGAGCCTTTTTGACCCAAACCGGACCTTCGGTGCGGCCCCGGTGCTCACAGCAATCAGTCCGCCCGACAGCGCGCAAGCGGGGGTTGACACGTTGGCCATTACGGGATCGAATTTTTCCACGTTCACGGGAGACAACGTGGTGTTCTTCAATGCGACGCCGGCCGCGCTGATGCAATCCACGGCAACACAGCTCACCATGAAGGCGCCGTTTGTTCTTGGAGACAGCGTGCTGGTCCGCGTCGCAGTCCGGGGATCGGACGTTCTCAGCAACGGGCTGACCTACAGGCTTCAGGCGGCCATCACATCGTTTGGCCTCCTTGGCCAAGACGACCTCGCAAACGCTCTCATTACTGACGCGGCGGGGGATGCGTATGTCTCCGTGAGTGTCGGGGGCACAGGTCAGGGAATCAAAAAAATTCTCTCGGATGGATCGGTTACGGCGTACGCGTCCGATACAACGGGCGTGACAGGTTGGAATTCTTTGAAGTTCGGTCCCGGAGGATATCTCTATGCTGCGCGGGGTATTCGTGCGATTTACCGGTTCATGCCTGGCGGAGGGGCCGCGGCAGTGTTGTGGACTTCGTTTCCTTCCGGCGTTACCATCAACGACATCGATTTCGACCAGAATCAGATCCTGTGGGCGGCGGGGAGCAATACGACCAACATCAACAACGCCCGCGTTTACAGTGTTTCCCAAACACCCACGACCAAGTCGTTTCCGTTCGCAGCGAGTGTACGATCGGTAAGGGTTTTCAACAGCTCTTTGTACATGGCTGCGTTCAAGGACTCCGCGTGGGGAATCTGGCGTGCGCCGATCTCAGCCGATAGTATCGGGACGCCGGAGCTGTACTTCGCTTTTGAAGCTTCATTTCCACCGGGGTATATCCCTCAGGCCCTGACCTTTGCCGCTAACGGTACCCTGTACATTGCAACAAACGCTCCTGATGGTTTCGTCCTTGTGACTCCGTCGAAAGCGGCGGTCACGCCTTATTCGGATTATCAAGGGCTCTTCGGCACGTCGGTTCGGTTCCTCGCCTGGGGACCCGGCCTGAACCTCTTTGCGACGACGGCAGAGGGAGTGTTGTTCAAGCTGAATGCCCGCACAACAGGAGCGCCGTACTACTGATCTTCAACCAACGAGGTACGCAGAAAACGAGTGTAACTAATTCACAGTTTCATTTCATCATTCACAACTCATAAAGGAGACATCATGAGAACAATGGGAAAAATTTGTGGTTTGTTCCTTTTTCTTGTTCTGGTGATGAGTGTCTCGGTCGGACAGAATCTGAAATATGTCGACCGGGGACCATTCCCCGACACGAGCAGCTACCCGCTGCCATTCGGTATCATTAACGTCGGCCTTGGAGTCGATCCCGACGGGAAGGTATGGATTCAGAGGTTTAACGCGTCTGGTTCGGCAGCGGATTCCGTCCTGGCAGATACGGGCGGCTACGTCTACACCCGGGCTATCTATGTGGTCAATGCCAACGGGACACCGGCCAGTTTTTCGCCGATCCAGATCCTCACCGGACCAAACGAGAGTAACGTCACGGTGACCGACACACTTTCAGGCAACGGAACGTCGAAGACCTCAGGCAGGCTTGGATATGGCGGCGGCATCGATCCCTCGACGGGGAATTTTGTCGCCGTTTGGGCTACAAAAACAGCCCAACCTGGTTTGTTAGTTTGGAAAATAGACTACAAGACAGGGGCGGGTGTGAGGAGAACCCTGAATCCGACAGGACTCACAACAAACTCGCCGGCGTCGGCCGCTGTCAACGATGACGGAGAAGTCTTTGTCGCCGGGGTTCTTCCGGACCTTCCCGCCATTATTCTCAATGCCGACTTGACATCTCTGGGGCAGTTTGCCTCATCGATAGCTGCCTTCGGACGGGCGATCGCTGTCTCCGGAGACGGAAATGACGTGTACGTTCCAAGGTTCACGGGGCTGCAGACCTATGTCTATCATAGCGACAATGGTTCCCTTGGTCCCTACAGCCTGGCCGACAGCATTCTCATCGGCGCGTCGATCGAATCGATTGCTCTCCATCCGACAACGGGAGATCTCTGGGTGATCGTGGACCGGCGGTCTGATTCCACCTGGACGCCAAACACGGCCTACGCGTATAATCTGACGTCGAAGACCCTCGTGGATAGCTTCACGATTGCTGCCTGGGATCCGGGAAGCACCGGACCACTCCCGCGCGGCATTGCCTTCGATCCCAGCGGCTTGAAGGTCTATGTTGCTCACTTTGATGCCTCTGCAGAGCCCGTGGTGCGAATGTTTCAGCTAGTGGACCTCACGAGCGTGGAACAAGTGGATCCGGCGATTCCGGCGGGTTACAACCTCTCTCAGAATTTCCCCAACCCGTTCAATCCATCCACGGAAATCGAGTTTTCGATTCCGGAGGCCGGGATGACCAGGCTGGTCGTGTATGATATGCTGGGGCGTGAAGTGAGGACACTCGTCAATGAGTTCACGGCTCCCGGCACATACAGGGCAAGCTTCTGGGCCGGGGATTTCTCTTCCGGAACGTACGTCTACGTTCTGACTTCTGGCTCCGTTCGTCTGACAAAGAAAATGGTGCTGATGAAGTAGCGTTCCGTGTCGCGATTTCGGCAAAGGCACCTGGGTCATTGGGTGCCTTTGCTGTTTCTTCATGGTGTAAGTCGGAAGTTACTCCGACCACCCAGGCATGTGGGTCGGACTACTCGCCTTCGCTCCGCTCCGGCGGAGCAGGTCAGTCCGACCTACGACACGGAGGTGTAGGTCGTCCGCCAAAGGCGGATATTCCGACTACCGAGGCTAACGAGTCGAACTTGACAGTCCGACGTACGACCTGGAGGTGTCACGGTCTATGAAACTTGCTCAAAGAGTTCTTACTGTTCTTCTCAGTCTCGAGGCGATAGTCGTTTGGAGTGCTTCGGGTCAGCCCTCTCCGAAGAGGGAGTTCCGCGGCGCCTGGATCGCAACGGTGACAAACCTCGACTGGCCTTCGTCCAGAAATCTCACGCCCCAGGAACAGCGCGATCAGCTTGTCGCGATTCTGAACGACCTGCATGACGCCGGTCTGAACGCTGTCATTTTCCAGATCCGAACCGAGTGTGACGCCCTCTACAATTCTCCCTACGAGCCTTGGTCGTACTGGCTTACCGGAGCACAGGGAACGGCTCCCAATCCGATCTACGATCCGCTCGAGTTTGCTGTCGCCGAAGCTCATAAGCGCGGGATGGAAATCCACGCATGGTTCAACCCGTATCGGGCATACCGGCAGACCAATACCTATGCAACTCACGCAACTCATGTCACCAACACCCACCCCGAATGGGTTCTGACGTGCCCCAGCGGCTACAAGTTTCTCGACCCCGGCTTGCCGCAGACCCGCGACTTCATTGCCGTCATCATCTCCGACGTCATTCGTCGATACGATATCGACGGCGTGCATATGGACGACTATTTTTATCCCTATCCTGAACATAACTTTACGGTTGAGGATACGGCATCGTTTTCGAATTACTCCAGGGGATTCCCGGACTCTCTCAAGGCAGACTGGCGCCGCGACAACGTCAATTTGCTTGTCCAGCAAATTCACGACAGTGTCCAGGCCCTGAAGCCATGGCTCAAATTCGGAATGAGCCCATTTGGGATCTGGAAGAGCGGAGTTCCCAGCGGCATCTTCGGACTCAGCGCTTATGATGTGATCTATTGTGATGCCATAGCCTGGCTGAAGCAGCAATCGATCGATTATCTAACGCCCCAGCTCTACTGGGCCTTCGGGGGCGGGCAGGACTACGGGAAGCTTCAACCATGGTGGGCGGATTCCGCCGCGGCGTACGGGCGGCATCTGTACACTGGCAATGCTCCGTTTTCTCTCTCGGGGACAGAAATCGAAAATCAAATCAATTTTAATCGAGTCAATCCGAAAGTTCAGGGTTCGGTTCAGTTCAGGGCAAACAGCATCCGGTTCAACACCAACGGGATCAGGGATCGACTCATTCAGAATGTCTTCAGACATGCCTCCGCCATTCCCGTGATGGATTGGAAAGAGACGATTCCGCCGAACAGTCCTTCGAATCTCCAGGCGGTGTTCAACGGCGGAACAGGAAGGTACGACTTGCAGTGGGATTCCCCGGCCGCCGCAACTGATGGGGATACAGCCGCTCGCTACGTGGTTTACCGCTTCCCGACAGGGAGCCCTACGACAGAGGAGTACGAGAAAGGGGAGAATCTCCTGGCAACTGCCGGCGGAAGGGCGTGGACTCCACGTTCAAGCATTGACACCCCGGGAGTTCAATACTCGTTTGCCGTGACCGCATTGGATGAGAATAACAACGAAAGCGGATCGACGGCCGTTGTCACGCTTCCGAGCGGCACCGTTGATGTCCCGTTGCTTGCCTATCCTGCTGATGGGGAGCAGAACTATCCGAAAGGTTCTTTGCTCCGCTGGCAGGAAAGCGCAAATGCCGAAATCTACAGAGCACAGCTCGCATCTGCGAATACCTTTGGACTTGGAGAAGTCCTTCTGGATGTGGATTCACCGGATACCTCCGAAACCGCTCCATTCCTCGTGGCGCAGACTAATTATTATTGGAGGGTCGTTGCTGGAAACCAGGGTGGCGCGAGCGAGTTTTCTCCTGTTTTCAGCTTCCGGACCGGATGGCCGTCGCCCCCTGTCGCGGTGAGTCCGATCGGAAACAACATCCCGCGCGATCCTGTATTTGTCTGGTCTTCGAATGAGGGAACCTCATTCAGGCTTCGCGTGGTTGATTACCAAACCCAGGTCACCGTGCTCGATACGACGGTCTCCGACACAACGTTGACGACACCGAGCCCGTTCGAATCGGTGAAGATCTATCAGTGGTTTGTGCAGGCGAGCAACGCATACGGTGAAAGCGAATGGTCGGCGGAAGTTCGCTTCAGGACAAGCTCCATCACATTTGTCGAACGGCATGCGGAATCGCCGATATCATTCTCCTTGTTGCAGAATTATCCGAATCCGTTCAACGCAGAGACTATCATTCCGTTCGAGATTCCCGAAGCGGGCGCAACAACCCTCCGAATCTATGACATCCTCGGGCGTGAAGTCGCGAACCCAGTCAATGAGGAGTTGCCCGCGGGGGTCTATTCGGTCCGTTTTGATGCGTATGATCTGCCGTCGGGGACGTATATATACGTTCTGACATCCGGCTCGACGAGACTCAGCAAGAAGATGGTTTTGATCAAGTAATCTAGGACCTGAATTAAAGGCCACTCCATTCCGCTGTTGGAAGGGCACCTGATATGAAACTTGTGGTGCCCTTTCTTGTAGTGTAGTTCGGATCTCTCTTTTCCCGACGGTCGTCGGAACGAGACCTCGTCTCACCAGGCCTGAACGAAGCAGCACGTTGTAAGTCGGGTCGCTGACCCGACTTCATTGATCAAGCGCGGGGAATATTTGGGACGGGACAGCGTCCCGTCTTACAACAGCTCATGTATTGCTTTGCTGAAGAAATATGCGACGTTGCGTATGGGAGCTTGGTTTTTCACCAGAAAAAAGTAGGAAACAAATGAGATTGTCAAAAGTCTGCCGAACGTTACTGGTTTTTTGTGCACTTATGACTTCAACGCTCTTTTCCCAGATCCCTCCCAAACGGGAATTTCGTGGCGCCTGGATCGCCACGGTTGTGAATCTGGATTGGCCGAACATCAACGCAACACCGGACGTACAGAAAAGTAACTTGATCAACTTGCTTGATGATTTGCACACGATCGGCATCAATGCAGTCGTGTTCCAGGTGCGGCCGGAGTGCGACGCGCTGTTTGCCTCACCGTTCGAACCCTGGTCCTACTGGGTTACCGGGCAGCAGGGCCGCGCTCCGTCGCCTTTCTACGATCCGCTCGAGTTTGCGGTCGAGGAAGCTCACAAACGAGGGATGGAACTCCACGCATGGTTCAATCCGTACCGCGCTGAGCGAATCATCGGATTCTACCCCCTCGCCTCAAATCACGTTGCTGTGCTTCATCCCGAATGGACTTTCACGTCGGGAAGTCTCAGAATGCTTGACCCCGGCAACCCCCAGGTGCGCGATTATCTGACGACGGTCATCGCGGACGTTGTGACACGGTACGACATCGATGGAGTCCATTTTGATGATTACTTTTATCCCTATTCGGGAATGGGGAATCAGGACTCAGCGTCCTATGCAAACTACAATCCGCAAGCCCTCTTGCGGGCTGACTGGCGGCGGAACAACGTCAATACGCTCATCCCGTTTGGGATATGGAAAAATGGTGTTCCTTCGGGAATAACCGGTCTCGACGCGTACAGCGTGCTCTACGCCGATGCAGTGGCGTGGCTTCATGATCGATCAATTGATTATCTGACGCCACAATTGTACTGGCAGATCGGCGGGGCGCAAGATTACAGCAAGTTGATGCCCTGGTGGGCCGATTCGGTCTTCGCAAACGGGCGGCATTTCTATCCCGGCCAGGCGCCGTACAGGCTCATCGACAGCAACTGGCCGGCAAATGAGCTGCCCGATCAAATGAACCTCAATCGGGCAAACAGCAAGACCCTCGGCAGCGTCTTCTTTCGGGCGACGCACGGCCTTGCAAACAATCCCAAGGGATTCGCGGATTCCCTGAAATCGAACTTCTACCGGTACCCGGCTCTGCCTCCCGTGATGCCGTGGATTGATTCGCTCAAGCCGTTGGCCCCTGAGAATCTTCGCTATGAACAAATTGCAGGTTCGGGGCCGGCCGTTTTGCAATGGGATTCGGCGCCTTCCGCCGTCGATGGAGACACAAGCTTCAGTTATGTCGTGTATCGACTGACGTCATCCGTCGTCCAGCAGTCCGACGTTGATGATCCTTCCAATATTATTGCCGTCG
>JACPLA010000014.1 GCA_016186715.1 Ignavibacteriales bacterium
AGCTCTGAAGCGCCCGGGCGATTCCCTTTACGGCATGGTTATCCGATTCCGTTCCGCCGCTGGTAAAGAACAGCTCATCGTACTTGGCGCCCAAGAACTCGGCAATGATTTCCCGGCTTTCCTCAAGAATAGCCCTTGCTTTTCGGCCCGATTCGTGGACCGAGGAGGCATTTCCGTAGTTTTCAAGGAAATGAGGCTTCATCGCCTCCAGCACTTCCGGTTCCATGGGAGTGGTTGCACTATAATCCAGATAGACTCTCATCGGATCAAATATAAGGAATAATCCACAGAGGGACACGCAGGAAAAGTTTCACAATTGACGCTCTGATTCGCATCCCTCTCCCCTTTTGCGAAAGGAAAAAAGGAAGAGCTGAGAAGGCGTCATCATTCAATATTCCTGGACTGCCTTATCAGATCCTCTGGCCGGGGCGGGCATTATTCGATATTGCTTTTCAATATCGAATGTAGAATGCTGAATAATGAATGTAGAGGTTGGCTTTTGAATTCTCCTTTTGAGCAGATTACCGGATGCGGGGCCCCCTGCGGTTTCGCTGCATGTCGCGCATGATCTCTCTGAGATTCTGCAGAAACGAGCGTTCAAAGATTACGTATTCCGCCATTTGTTTTGGCGTAAGAATTTTTCCAATCTCATCAAAATACTGTTCCCGGATTTCGACCGCAGGGTCGGCAAGTTTCCGCAATTCTTCGAGCACCTTCTTGTACTCTGCGTCCGACGCCTCCCGACGACGAAGAGTCTGCAGTTCGTCGATCAGGCTGTTTCGCCTCATGTTGAGCTTCCGGAGCTCTTCCCGATGCCGGTGATATCTTGCAAAAAAACGAATCGATGTCTCTTCATCAAGGCTCAGTGTTTCCATCAGCCTTATTTTTTTGTACTGCTCAACCCGTTCAGCTCCGGGCCCCCTCATGGGAAGCTCATCCTGTGCCATTGCCCTCGAGCCGAAGGCAAAAACCAGCATTGCCATGATTCCAAAGCGGGTCATAACATTGTCCTTTCTTTCAGACGTTGAAGCAGCGTTTCTACTTCACGTTCATTTAATTCCGGGAACCCCTGGAGCGGCACGTATTCGTCGATAGTTTCATCATCAAGAATTGCACCAAACAACTCTTGTGCCTCCGCTTGGTTCAACACATCCGCAGAAAAAACGTCAACGACTCCCAAGGAGGTCAGCGATTCTTCTTGCGCCTGGCCCACAAAAACCTCGGCAAGTTCATCAGCCGTCAGCGAGTTAACGACAGACCTCAGTCCATTTCCGCTCTCAGATTCTCCCAGCTCAATGTGAGAGACGAGAACGACCGTTATCACCACGGTAACGATCGGGGCCAACCATCGGTCCACGAGGAGCTGGATCGAAGAATCCAAAGCACGGCGCACGGGAAACAGCCGGGAAAGAATAGAGGGGCGCTTTGAAAACTGCAACCGCACCCGAATTCGCGGAAGCACGGTACTGAAGTAGTTCACAGGCGGCACAGCGGGAGCACGGCTCGCCAGTTTCCCAAAGAGTCTTTTCAGCGATTCAACGGTCGCCCGACAATCAGCACAGACCTCGAGATGTTGCTCCAACTTGTCCCGTTGTTCCTCATCCAACGATTGGGTCAGATAGTCGGGAAGCATGTGTTGAAACTCAGGGTGATTGATGCGCTCGTTTGACATAGTTTTCGATTTTCCGAACTGCATGGAAATAATTTGCTTTCAATCCACCTACCGATGTCCCGAGAATCCTTCCGATCTCGTCGTAGGGTAGTTCATCATAGTACCTCATCAGAAACACGGCTTTCTGCTTATCCGGCAGACGTTCAATCGCTTCCTCAATCAATGTGCGCTCTTCTTTCCGTTCGAGGGCATTGTCCGGTCGCTCCGATTCCGCGCTCCTCTCCTCCGCCATGTCGTCAAGCCTGAAGAACTCCTTCACGCGTCGCCGGCGAAGAAAATTTAATGAGGCATTAACCGTGATGCGGTACATCCATGTGTACAGACCCGATTCGCCCCGGAAGGTTCGGAGACCTTCATACACCTTGAGGAACACCTCCTGAACGACGTCGTCTGCATCATCATGATCCTGCAGGAACCTGCTCGCGACCCAATAGATTCTTTCCTGATAGCGTAACACCAACTCGTTAAATGCCGATTCATCGCCCTGCTGAAACTGCCCAAGCAACTCGCGGTCGCTGCGTCCTGTCATCGAGTCTGTTTCTCTTCATTCATTTTGACAGTCCGGCGGGGAAGGAGGTTTAATCGAGGGAGGCATCACGGTGTCAGGAGGACTCAACGGAAACGAAGACGATCACCGGTCGTAAAATGTGAAATGCGAGATGTGAAAAGCGGGTAATTTCTCCTGTTTCAACGGCTTAGGCCGTTCACCCACGACCGCGCAATTCCCTTCTCCGCCATTCTTGCTCCTTGCGCGTTCACTCGACCCTTTTTGCCAGCATGAGGGTCAAATCGTCCGATTGGGGCTCTGAGCCGACAAACTTCTGAATGTCATCAAAAATGCTCCCCTTCAGCTCACCGATGGTCTTCCCGGCGTGTGCGAGGATGCAATCCCGAAAGCGGTTTTCCCCGTACTCCTCATACTTCTTGTCCATCGCCTCTGTCACTCCGTCGCTATAAAACACGAGCAGATCATCCGGCTGAATGTCGATTGTTTCCGATTTATACTCAGCCTGTTCAAACATTCCCAGCGGGAGGCCGCCCGCCGTTAATCTCTCAAACTCGCCATCTCCTTTGCGGACTTTGTACGGAAAGTTGTGTCCTGCATTCACATACATGAGTTGATGCCGCCGCGTGTTAAGAATGGAAATAAAGAATGTGATATAGCGTTCGGAAGGCGTGTTTTTATACACGATCTGGTTCAGCTTCTGCACAAGATCAGAAAGGGAAATGCTCGTTTGAATATACGCGTGAAGGGCCGCGTTGAGCGTCGAAACAAGCAAAGCCGCAGGAATTCCCTTGCCGGAGACGTCCGCAACAACAAGGACGTAGCTGTCATCGTCGATCGGAACGACATCGTAGTAATCGCCGCCAATGGTCTTGCACGGAATCGCCGATGCGTCGATCTGATAGCCGTGGATGGGGGGGAGTTCCTTCGGAATGAGTTTGTTTTGAATCTCAGCGGCAATTTGAATTTCCCGCTCCACTCGTTCCTTTTCCACCCGTGCCTGCAGCAGATAAGCATTTTCGATCGCGAGGGCCACATGGTCGGAAAAGGCGGCGAGGAATTGTTCATCTTCGGTGTCAAAAACACCGGTTTTCTTGTTGATAATCTGAAACACGCCGATGATCTTGTTTTCCCGGTTTCTCATTGGCATGCACAGCATCGTCTTCGTCACATATCCTGTTCGGACGTCGAATCCTGAAAAGAATCTCTTATCTCTCCACGCGTCCTCAAGATTCACGGTCTTCCCCGTTTCCGCGACGTAGCCGGAGATCCCGGTGCCGATGGGGAGCCGGATTTCAACAAGCTCCTTCCCTTTCAACACCCTTGACCAGAGTTCCTTTTTTTCCTCATCAATCAAATAGATTGTACCCCGGTCCGCCCCCAGATTCTTCGTTGCAAGATTCAGGATAACCTTTAAGAGTTCATCCAGATCAAGCGTGGTATTGAGTTTCTTGGACGCTTCGATCAGCGACTCGAGCCGCCGGACGTAGCTTGAAGTCGGAGTGGAAATTCTGGAGGATCGCTTTTTGACTGGCATGGGGTTGCGAGAGTATACGGGTTATTCTGGTCTCTTGCAAAGCAGCAGGCGCATGATAGATTGCTTCGTCGGCCGCCCAAGGCGGACTCCTCGTCATACCAAAGAGTGTCGTGGATTCCCCCTCTGTTTCACGTTCGCTGGGGGGATTTGCCCTCCCTTTGCGGACTTCCCGCAACGAATACTCCCCCTCGCTCCCTACCAAATACCATATGTTATACTGAGGGAAACCTCCGGCAAGGTTCGATTCAACGAGGGGAGCGATTCATCGCTGATCTTTCTGCTTCGAAAGCGGCCGTTGAAAAATCCGTCACGGACAAACTGGTACGATGCCGAAAGGCCAAGCATACGCTCCTCATGGAGGGGACCATACAGGAACGGCTGTGAGGGAAGACTATATTGAAGTGCAACGTCTTTGAGTCCTCCTTTCCGATAGTGCTCGTAGAACCCGCTCACCTTGAGCGTGCGCATCGGCTGGTACATTACTTCGGCATACAGGTCGTCCCCGTTTTGACCAACCCAATGGCCAAGATCGTAACCGTTGTTTGTGAACGTGGCAGCCGGATATTTGTGCGTATAAGCCCAGGGATTCAATCTGGTATATTCAAGAATAACCTCAACGTTTTGCACCGGTAGGTCGTAGGCATGAACTCCAGCTGTGTAGCCAAGCTGATTCCTTGACGATCCGGGCCGTAAAAGATCGTCGGTGTTGATTTCATCGATGAGCATGGAAAAATAGAAGTTCAAATTCGGAATCAACGTTACATCAATCGATCCAAACCACTGAATGTTGTCCGTATCCCGGTTGTAGTGCTCGCCTGACTTGAAGAACATGAGCGGGAGCACGTAAATGAGCTGAACGCCCTTGTCCGAATAGATCACCGACTCGCCCAGCGAAACATCGAGACCGTCAACGATTGTGAATTCTACGGCGTGGGCGGCCATGTATTTTGTGCGGTAAACCGGCCGAAAGAAATCAATGATGTCGGAAGAATTCGCTCGATATGAGCGGGCGGAATCGAGAACGTTGGAATTCAGATCGGCATGGACATAAATGAAATCAAGCCATGAGGCCAGGGGAACGCGCATTTTGACCTGCGGATAGGAGGGCGCCTTACGGGAAAGAATGACCGGGCCGTTTTTTCCAAACCCCCACACATTCTGCATCTTCTCGATGGAAAAACGAAATTCCCCTGTTTGCCACGTGAGTTGAGCTTCGGTGGTATTATATTCAATAGAATTGACGGTCTGCCGCGTGAGAATAATGCCCGCATCAGGTGTGTGCGTTTTGGCGATGTTGATAGCATTCCCCGATTCGCGGTAGTCGATAAAGTTAAACGAGAAACCGACATCGTCGAATACGTATCCGTAGAATCTTGCCCCCTGGCCGCGGACTTGAAGCTTCTCACCGTCAGCGTCATTCCACGCGTAGCTGCCGTTCAGGTTGATATTCATGATTCCGCGATCCAGATCCAGGGATAAGAGATGCCATCGGAAGTCTGTCGGATCGGGATCGCCTGCGAGAGACCCATGCTCGTAACTGAATTCC